>JBCDGT010000380.1:0-4522 GCA_038750915.1 Bacteroidota bacterium | reverse complement strand
TTTTACCAACCCAGCCGCATCAGCCACGGTAGTTACTGGCACAAATGGGGTACCGAGCAGGAAGTAGACTGGAAGCGCAACTACCAACTTTGGATGACCTTCATCAATGCCTACAAAAACAAGGGAGGCAGAGTTACGGCAGGCTCAGAATCCGGCTACATCTACCAACTTTTTGGTTTTGGTTACATCCGGGAACTAGAGTTACTCCGCGAAGCGGGGTTCCATCCGCTCGAAGTTATCCGCTCCGCGACCCTCTACGGTGCCGAAGCTATCGGGATGGACGACCAGATCGGTACCATTGAGCCAGGTAAACTGGCCGACTTGGTTATTGTTGCCGAAAACCCGCTAGCCGACCTGAAAGTCCTCTACGGCACGGGAGCTACCCGACTGGATGAGGACGGAGAAGTGACTACCACGAAAGGCGTTCGCTATACCGTAAAAGATGGGATCGTTTACGACGCTCAGAAGCTAAAGGAGGCCGTTAAAGAGATGGTGAGGGAGGCGAAGCGACCGTAAGTTGGTCTATTGGTCTGTTGGTGCGCAATGTCCTCGCCTGTCGACAGGATTGCTGACCCCTCGCTAGTGAAGAAGACCAAAGCAGCAACTCACCACTCACATTCCAGCCCAATCTCATATTTCCCTAAGAAGAAGACAAGTAATTCTTCTAATGGCTCCCCGGAGGCCACCAGCTCTTCGGGAATCAAGTCTAATTCAATAGCTTCTTTAGCTCCAGGGGCAAGTTGTACTGACCTTTCCTGCTGTAAGATTCTTTTACCGGTACCAGGATCAACCAACTGGTATAATTGGACTTGGTGGGTGGTTGCTACTGCTCCAAGATTTTGTACGGTCAAAGAGATTTTAAAGGTTTCACCAGCATAAATCCACGGTGCACTAAGGCCGATTCCGGTATAGTCTACGTTCGTAGTGACGTGATTACTAGAGGGGCTTACATTTGCTGAGGCCTCAGCCAAGTCATTTTCAACAACGTACGATTGAGCAGATAATGCAGATCCAGCAATGCACAGTACAAATACGACCAATAGGCCGAACGGAAAGTGTTTTTTCATGATAGAGACGCTAAATATTGCCTGAAATTAGGGAATTCTTAGCAATCATATTTTTCCCATCCACCATAACGCCCTATTCGTAAGCGAATCCAAACCCTTGATCACCAATTATGAGCGTAGAAGCAATGGGTTCATAACAGGCTTATTGCCAAAATTGATATGAGTGATATCTTCAGGATGTATAAGCGGTAACCTATCAATAATCAGCATCGAACCTATATAATTAGGCGCAAACGCAGGTGCAGGGCGTGAGTATTGTAGTGTTGTAGTCTGGTGGACAAGCTGAGTGACTACGGACGCGTCCAAAAAACTTATAGCATACTTTGCACTAGGCTTACTAAACCGGCGATGAGCATTTCGATACCGATACTCATAACCAGGAAGCCCATAATCCGGCTTAGAGCGGCTAAACCACCACGGCCGAGCACCCGAAAAAGAAAAGGGGCAAAATGCAAGGTCAACCAAATCAAGATCGCCATCACGGCCACGACTCCAACAATGAGGCCCCGGCTAACCCACTCACTTTGCTGGGCAAAAAGGCCGATCAGTAAGGAAATACTGCCTGGCCCAGAAAGCATTGGCATAGCCATCGGGGTGAAACTGATGTCTTCACTTTCCGTAGCCTCTTCTTCAATTTCATCGTTAATGCGCCGCTCCTGAAACTTACTATTCAAGAGGCCGTAGCCACTATTCACAATGATGAGTCCACCGGCAATGCGGAGTGCATTGAGGCTTATTCCAAAAAAATCTAAAATCCAAGATCCTGCAAAGAAGAATACCACCAGGATAAGGAGGAACCATAGGGCGGTCTTTCGGGCCATCACCTCCCTTGCTTTGCTGGTCATATTTGTCGTCAGCGTCAGGTAAATGGGCACTGCTCCTAGAGGGTTCACGAGTGAAAAAAGCGATCCGAGGGTAGCCAAAAAGAAAGTGAACATAGGCGGTTGATTGCGGACATGGCAGGGACAGGACCAAACTGATGGGGCTGCCCTAGCCTTAAAGCCCGCAAAATTACCCATTTTTGCCACCAGATAGAACTATACATCATCTTGTCCGCCAAAATAATCAGCGATTACCTCCTTGCTGCTAGCGCATTAAGCGAAGGGAAACTTGTTGCCCTACCAACCGAAACGGTTTATGGGCTGGGTGCCAATGCTTTAGACGAGGTCGCCGCAAGTAAAATATTTGCAGCCAAGAACCGACCAAGTTTCGATCCCCTCATCATTCACCAGAGTAACTGGGAACGGTTACGGGCATACGTCAAAGAGGTTCCACCCGCCGCGAAACTTTTAGCGGATACCTTTTGGCCTGGTCCACTTACCCTAGTGCTCCCTAAAACGGATTTAGTGCCGGAGCTAATTTCGGCTGGCCTGCCCACGGTAGCCATCAGAGCACCAGCACACCCGCTCACGCGTGCCGTCCTTGCCGAGCTCAATTTTCCTGTAGCTGCTCCAAGTGCTAACCCTTTTGGGTTCGTTAGTCCTACTACCGCTCAGCACGTAGCGGATCAATTAGGCAGTAAGATCGATTACATCCTCGATGGCGGCCCCTGTGTGGTTGGCCTGGAAAGTACCATCATCGGTTTTCCAAAAGGTGAGCCAACCATTTTCCGTAAAGGTGGGCTAGCGGTAGAAGCCATCGAAGCAGTACTGGGAAAACCAATAGCCATCAGAACGCACAGTAGTAGCCGCCCAGAGGCACCAGGCATGTTGAGTCGTCACTATTCTCCAGGTGCTCCGATGGAAATATTTCCAGACCTTAGCGAGGCTCCCGAATCGGCCTTAACGAATGCCCGAATTGTGTTTAACCATGGCGGCCAGCCCATGAGCATTCAGGGAATGACGACCACCTACGATCTTTCTCCCTCCGGTGACCTCGCTGAGGCGGCACGGCGGTTATTCACGGTACTCCGGCAGATAGCAGAGCAAAATTTTTCCTATGTTGCCGTAGTGTTATTACCAGAAACCGGGCTTGGCCGGGCCATTAATGATCGACTGCGACGAGCTGCTGCTCGCGAATAAGCCCTTCCTCCACAACTAGGAGCCCCCCCTTAACGTTATCGCCTCCATCATACCAACCAACACCAATGCGTTTTTTTCTCTCCCTATCCCTTTCCGTCCTTATTTTTTTCGCTTGTGGCGATGACACCAACGAAATCGCCGAAGCCGCAACGGTTGAAGGGCACTGGGAACTCGCCCGCGCCACGCGAAACAACGTGGAAACCGGGACCCTGGAAGGCTTAACCTTTGACTTCAACGCGGATGGCTCGCTTTACACCAATATGATGAACAACGAGGCGATCGGTAGCTACGAATGGAATGAAGACGAAATAATTACCACCGGGGTCAAGATTCCAGTAACCTATACGGTGAGAACTTTGACCGATTCAACGATGGTCTTGCGCAGCAAAATTCAGGGCTACCAGTTCGATTTCGAAATGGTGCGTCCTTACGAGGATGATGCGCACTAACGCGAGAAGAAATACTGTAGATCACCAACGGTCTCGATCTGAGCCGTTTCTTCTTCAGTAAGGAAGTATTCCAAGCGGCTCTCCAAGCTAGCAATCAATAATTGCACATCCATAGGATCTAAGAAAAGATCATCCTGGAGGCGAACGAAGCCTTGAAGGCGATGGCCAGGGACGCGCAACTCATTACTTAGGTTTTGCATCAGGGCTTGGTAACGAGGGCTAACGGCAGGTGCGGAAGAAACATTGGTCATGGGGGAATCGCGTTGAGGAGCTGTTGGTTCTGCGAATATTCGCTGGAAAGAACGATATAAAGCGCCTAACCGTTGCCTGACAAGCAATTTTTCGGTCCAATTTCTTGATTTATCTTTGCGCTCGCTTTAAAAATCCCCTTCCATGAACAATTCTTCCAACCTTTCCGCTCAGTCTCCTCGCCGTTGGCACGGTAATCCAACCGGTGAAAATAGCTGGACGATGTTCAAGGTGGTTAGTGAATTCGTGGAAGGTTACGAGATCATGAATCGGGTTGGGCCCTGTGTTTCCATCTTCGGTTCGGCCAGGACCAAACCCGAGCACAAGTACTACAAGTTAGCCACCGAAGTAGGGCGGGCCCTCGTAAAAGAAGGTTATGGCGTCATCACTGGTGGTGGCCCCGGCATCATGGAAGCCGGCAACCGGGGGGCACACCTAGAAAAGGGTGCTAGCATCGGGCTGAATATCGACCTACCCTTCGAAACCAGCAGCAATCCCTTCGTTGACCACGACAAGGACATCGACTTCCGCTACTTTTTCGTCCGCAAGGTGATGTTCGTCAAGTACGCCCAGGCCTTCGTTTGCTGCCCCGGCGGCTTTGGCACCATGGACGAGCTTTTCGAAGTACTCACCCTCATTCAGACCCGTAAGATTACTAAGGTACCCGTCATCCTGGTTGGCACTGAGTACTGGAGCGGCCTGCGCGACTGGATCCAAGCCACCATGGCGGACAAAG
>JBCDGT010000379.1:0-4524 GCA_038750915.1 Bacteroidota bacterium | reverse complement strand
CGATTACTTCCTTGGCGTTATCGTAAGAATTCTGCCAATTTCCCAAAGTCATGTGTACCGAAGCTAGGTAGGCTGTAGCCGTGCCACGGGTAGGGCGAGTACGCACCCCGTCCTTCTGTACATCCGGGAGGTTAGCCTTGGCGAATTCTAGGTCCGCGATGATGTTACTGTAGACTTCGGAGGCCGGAGTCTTACTCAGGTCGGCAACCGTAGCAGGATCGGAAATGAAGAAATCGATGTAGGGTAGGTCGCCGAACTGCCGAACTAGATGATAGTAGACGAAAGCGCGGAGGAAGCGTGCTTCGGCAACGATAACGTCTACAGCTGGGCCGGTTTCCTCCAACTGGGTGGCTCCGTCTATGGCAGCGTTGGCGGCTCCAATGGCACGGTAAGCGTTGGGCCAGATGGCCGTCACCATACCATTATTGGAGTCCATATTAAAATCATTGACGTCCTGGCGACGACTTGGGGTGTTACGGTCGCCAATGTCGCACATATCACTACGCAGCTGGAGGGTGAGGACCATCTTGCGGCCGTACATCTGTTCGTTGGCTAACCAAGCGTAGGTGCCGAGGGCCGCGGTTTCCAGATCACCAGGGGATTTAAAGAAGGATTGTGGGGCCAGGAGGCCAATCGGCTCTTCTTCCAGGTCGGTACAAGCTTGGAAACCGGCTCCGATCAGGGCGAGCAGGAAAAGAAAAAATAACTTTTTCATGTTTGATCGATTTTTAAGTTTACTAATTAAAAGCCTACGTTGAGTCCAAAGGTAACGCCCTTGGCATTTGGGTAACTGGCGTAGTCCAGTCCTAGGTTTCGGTTGCCGTTGGTGTTACCACCAGTAGCAAAGTTTACTTCGGGGTCGAAACCTGGATAATCGGTGAAAGTCAGGATATTTTGAGCACTAATGTAGACCCGAAGTCTGGAAATACCGATACCGTCCACGACACTTTGAGGAAGGGTGTACCCAAGGGCTACATTCTTCAGGCGAATGAAACTACCGTCATAAATCCAGCGATTGGAGGCGCGGCGGGCGCGGCCACCTACGGCGGCGGGCACGTCGGTGTTGGTATTGGAAGGGGTCCAACGGTCTAATAGGGCAGTCGTGCCATTATTGAGGCCAGTACCGAGGTTAAGCTCTAGCAGGGTATAGCTAAAGATGTCATTACCCTGGCTACCCTGGAAGAATAGATTCAGATCAAAATTCTTGTAGGTGAACTCGTTGTTCAGCCCGAAAATGAAGTCGGGTTGGGGGTTGCCAATGATGGTTCGGTCATCGGCGTCAAGAACGCCGTCACCGTTGATGTCCTCGTATTTTTCACCACCAGGTTCCTGTTCGAAGCTACCACCGGGGATGAAATCGTCGCCCTGCTGGTACACCCCGAGATAGTTCCAACCGAAGAAGGTACCGACGGATTCGCCTTCCCGTAAGATTTGGGTGTTATCCAAACCTACGAGGTGACCAGGGCCAGAGCGATAAAAGATGTCATTGCCTCCGGGCAGTTCAAGGACCTTGTTGCGGTTGAAAGAGATGTTGAAGTCGGTATTCCACTTGAATTCCCCGACGAGGTTACGGGTACCGATGGCTAGCTCGAAGCCCTTGTTCTCCACTCGGCCGATGTTGGACAGCTGGCTACCGAAGCCGGAATACTCAGGCAGCGGTAGGGAGAAAATTAGATCGGAAGTCTCCATCCGGTAGTAATCAAGGGTAAGGTTGATGCGGCCGTTGTAAAGACCGACATCGGCGCCGATGTCGAGCTGGCTGGTGGTTTCCCAGGTCAGGTTTTCGTTGGAAACCGAAGTCGGAACCACGGCGTTAACCAGGGCGCCGTCCTGAACGACGAAAGCACTGGAGAAACGGGCTAGGGTAGAGTAAGCACCAATGGCCCGGTTACCTGTTTCGCCGTAGCTGGCGCGTAGCTTGAAGGTGGAGAATAAGTCATTGTCCACTAGGAAAGACTCGTTTTTCAGGTTCCAGGCTACGGCCCCAGAAGGGAAGAAGGCCCATTTGTTTCCATCGCTAAAGACGGAGGTACCGTCGTAGCGGGCGTTGAAGGTAAACAGGTATTTATCTCCAATGGAGTAATTAAGGCGGCCAACGTAGGAAACCAATTCCCATTCGCTAAAACCGGAGCCGGGGACGATGGGCATGGCCCCTCCACCTAGGTCGAAAAACAGCCCGGCATCGGTAATAAACTGGGTGTTGCCAGCCGCAAAAGTTTCCCGCTGGTCTCGCTGGTAGGAGTAGCCAGCTACGGCGGTGAGGGTGGAGGCTCCGAAATCCTGATCAAAGGTCAGGTAGGTTTCACTCAGTAGGTTGTTGTTGCGAGTGTTGTTAATCCGAGCCTGGCCGTTGGTGCCCGCTCCCTCAATGAGTGTAGAAGGGATGTAGCGGCCGTTGCGGAAGCTGTTGGTACTGGCGTTGAAGGTAGTCTTCAGCTTTAGATTATCCAAGAAGGCAAATTCAGCGAATAGGCCACCACGGAAACGATCGTTGCTTTGCTGCTCGGTCCGTTCTTCGAGGACGGCAACCGGGTTGTCCAATAAATCATTCAGGCGCGCCAGGGTGTAGTTGCCGTCCGCGTCCCGAATGGGCTGGTCGGGCTCGAAGCGTAAACCAACGGCGATCACATCCCGGTTACCACTTTGGGTTGGAATGCGGTCGGAGTTTTCGCGCTGGGCGAAGAGGTTCAGGCCAACTTTGAGTTTTTCAGTAGCCTGTAGATCAATGTTACTGGTAACGGAGAAACGCTGGAAATTGGAATTTTTGACGATCCCCGTTTGGTCGAAATAGGCTCCGGATAGGTAATACCGCACGTTGTTGGCCCCACCGGAAATACCCATCTGGTAGTTCTGGATGTTGCCTTGTTGCAGGATTTCCTCCTGCCAGTCGGTATTCGCCCCTAGGGACTGGAAGCCCGGGTTGGTTTCCGTAATGTAGTCATTGAATTGGCTGGCATTCAGGAGGTCAAGGCGATTGATTTCGCTCTGAAGCGTATGGCTGGCGTTGAATTCGATCTTGGTCTCGCCGGCTGTACCACGTTTGGTGGTCACCATGATGACGCCATTAGCACCGCGAGAACCATAGATGGCCGTGGCCGAGGCGTCTTTAAGTACTTCAATGGAGGCAATATCTTCGGGCGGTGGTAGGCTCGCACCAACGAAGCCATCGACGACGAAAATAGGATCGCTACTGGCATTGATGGAGGTACCGCCCCGAACGCGGACTTTAAAGTCCGACCCCGGTGCTCCATTATTGGAGGTGATCTGGACACCTGCGGCCCGGCCCTGTAGGGCTTGTTCCGCGCCGATGGCCGGGTAGGCCGTCAGTTCCTCCGATTTAACCGAAGCAACGGCTCCCGTAAGGTCACTTTTTTTGACGGTACCGTAACCAACGACTACGATTTCATCGAGCACCTCTGCGTCGGTTTCCAGTACAACATCAATGCGAGAACGGTTATTGATGGCGATTTCCTGAGTGGCGTAGCCAGTATAGGAAAAGACGAGAAATTCGGCGTTCGCCGGAACGTCGAGGGTGTAATTACCATCCAAGTCGGTGACGGTTCCCGAAGTGGTTCCCTTAATGGCAACCGTGACGCCGATTAACGGCTCTCCCTCATCACCAGTAACGGTGCCGTTGATGGGAGCGATTGCAGTGCTGGCTGCCAGGCTCCAACTGCTGCATAAAAGGAAGAGAACAGGCAACAAACGCTGTCTAGTCCATAATTGGATTAGCTTCATACTAAAGGTGATTTTGTGGAGGCAGATTAGCCTACTGCCCCTTGATTACATGATCGTTAGTGAGGTAATTCGCTTAGAGATAGAGCCGAGAAAAGACGCCGACTCTCTTATTAGGACATAAGATAAGGGCATTTACCCTTAATCTGTGTCATGATGACAATCTTTTTTTGCGAGATCGTGTTAGCTACTGCTACTTTTGTTGGCACCTGCGGCCACGCCAGCTCATTTTGCGCATACTTTGGGCGCGACCGCAGGTGCTAAGTAAGCATAGTGGGCAAAAGCCCGAAAACGTTAAGCTTCCTTCCATGATTTTCACTCTATCTACTAAGCTTCCTCAGGTTACTACGGACCAGGTGATTGAGATTGACCGGTTGATGATCGAGGAGAACGGTATTTCTGCTGACCGTCAATTGGAATGACAACGAGCCATGTTCGCTACACAGACGATCATGCGGATGGAATTCGAGCAACAGCTCGCCGCCCGGTAATTACAATTAATCGAAGACCAACGCTCCCACCTCTGGAGCGGACATCAAAAATATGTAACGGCCGTTTCCCGGGAAAGTGCGCTCATCCGAGAAACCGTTCATTTACTCCGACTTTTCAGCGGATTCCACACGCTAAAAATAAGGACCTCAGCCATCATCTGTTCTTTCATCGGGGCGTTCCTCCCGAGTCTGTTCGGCACGGGCTCCAATACGAATGAGCATATCTTTTAACAACTGATGTCTTCCCTGTTTAAAGATCTCCGCTGTTTGGTTATGTTCTCTTAAGCGCTGCATCTCT
>JBCDGT010000378.1:0-4529 GCA_038750915.1 Bacteroidota bacterium | reverse complement strand
GCGGCTCAGTCCAGCGGAATACCTGACCGGAAAAGATGAGGGCCAGGCCGTTTTTACCCAACTACACGTAACCGATTACGCTAGCCACCCCAGTGGTGACCCAGTGGATAAAGCCCATTTTTACGCTCACGCGGAGGAATACGATTCTGCCTTCGCCCCCTACGCCCAAAGCTCGGATATTTTCATCAACGGTATTTTCTGGGACGGTAAAGCTCCGGCCTTCTTCACCAGGGCAGAAATGGCCCACTCCGATTTCCGCATCCAGGTTATCGGCGACGTCACCTGTGATATCGCCCCAGCCGCGAGTGTTCCCTCTACGCTGCGGGCCTCCACCATTGCCGACCCCGTCTTTGGCTTCGACCCAATCACTGGCGCAGAAGTCCCAGCTTACCACGCCTCGGCCATCGATGTGATGTCTATCGATAACCTCCCTAGTGAGCTACCGCGTGACGCTAGTGCTGCATTCGGTGCTACTTTCATCGAGAAGATTTTACCTGAATTTGCCCTATCGGGGTCTGACATCTTGGAACGTGCCGCAGTAACGGTGAATGGTGAGTTAGGGCCCCACTTCCAGTACCTAAAGGAGTACGCTGGGGTGTAGCAAGAGTAAGATTAGGTAATAAACTAGTCGGGGCAAGGAGTTCCTCGGACTCAATATTGATAGCTTGGATCTTGAGATTCTTGGCCCATTCTTTCACCCAATGAACTGCAAAGCATCCTTTAGACTATTCGCTACCTGGTATTGGTTGCCCCGTCCAAACCACGTTACCTGTCGCTTGGCGTAGCGGCGGGAATTACGCTTGACCAGTTCGATAGCGCGATTCCGATCATACGCACCGGCAAAGTAAGGCCACCATTCTTGGTAGCCGACCGTTTGGAGGATCGGTAAATGCTGGAAAGCAGCCAGGGCTTTAGCTTCCGCTTCTAAGCCCTCGGCCAGCATCATCTCTACCCGTTGATTGATGCGTTCGTACAAATATTCCCGTGGCGGATGAGTGCGCAGGTAGACACAAGTAAAAGGTCGTTCAGGACGATTCCCGAGAAAGCTGGAGTAAGGTTTTTCCGCCGCATAGCACACCTGGAGAGCCCGTTGTAGACGCCGAGGATTGTCACGATCTACCACCGCAGCGTACGCAGGGTCAAGCCGATCTATTTCCCCTAGCAGGTCAAGGTGAGACATAGCCTCTACTCGGGTTTTAACCACTGCCGGTACGGGAGGAAATTCATCTAAGCCTTCACACAAAGCACGCAGGTACAATCCGCTCCCTCCTACAAGTACGGCGTAGTCATTCCGAGAAAAACTACCTTCCAAACGTTCAAGGGCCTCCTCCGCAAAACGTCCAGCTGTAAGGGGGGTACGTAAGCTACGATCTGCGACAAAATGATGGGTAGCCAGCGCTAATTCCTCCGGGCTTGGTCGTGCATTACCAATCCGCATTTCCTCGTAGAACTGCCGGCTATCGCCACTGATGATCTCTGTACGGAAATGGCGGGCCAGCGCAATAGCTAGGCTCGTTTTTCCACTAGCGGTAGGGCCACCGACGACAATGAGGACAGGCTTTTTCATAGCGAAAGCAAGTCGATAAAATGAGGTTATGCGAAGGTTCCCTCCGGAGACAAAATCCCCTCAACAAAATGCTGGGTGGTACTCAACACATCTTCACTTCCCGCCAGTGCACGGATAAAGGCGGAGCCAATGATGGCACCGTTAGCGTAAGCGCAGGCAGTGCGGAAGCTTTGCGCGTCACTAATTCCGAAACCAATCAGCTTAGGCTGGGGAAGATCGAGTGCAGCGATGCGGGCAAAATAGTCTTTCTGCTCCTGGGTGATGGCACCGCTTTTTCCGGTGATACTGGAGCTGGAAACGACGTAAATAAAGCCCGTACTAATCGCTCCAATCTGTTTAATTCGCTCGTCGCTTGTCTGCGGAGTAATTAGGAAGGTAATCTGCATATCGTGGGCCTCAGCAATTCCTTTGAACTCCTGCTCGTATTCAAAGACGGGGAGGTCAGGCAGGATGAGGCCATCAATACCCGCGGCTTTAGCGGCAGCAACAAAGCGCTCGGGGCCATACTGCATTACTTGATTGTAGTAACCCATCAGTACCAGGGGGATATCCGTATGCTCCCTGGCCTCCTTGATTTGTGCGAAAAGCACCTCCAGGGTCATCCCGTTTTTCAGAGCCTGCATACTGGATTTTTGAATGGTCTCCCCATCGGCCATCGGATCGCTGTAAGGCATCCCTACTTCGATGAGGTTGACACCTGCTTCTGCCAGGCTTTTAATGATGGTCACCGTGTCCTCGAGCTGGGGATAGCCGGCGGTAAAATAGACGTTGAGGAGATCGCGGTCCTGGGCTTGAAAAAGGGTGGTTAAACGGTTCATATTTTTCTTGGGCGGGACGCTCGGAGGTCAAAGAGCTACACTCAATGACACTCCGAGGTCCAGTTAGGTTTGAGAAAATAGGACCTCGGAAGCCTCCCTGGTGTAGCCGGGACCTCCGAGCGTCCGGTCTCTGTAGTTAGAGGGAATCGAGATAAGTAGAAAAAGCTGCTAAATCCTTATCACCACGACCCGAAAGGCAAACAACTACTACGTCGTCAGCACCATATTCCATTTGGTCCAAGGCCGCAAAGGCGTGAGCAGTTTCGAGGGCAGGGATAATACCTTCCTGTCGGGTAACGAAGAGGGCCGCCGCGAGTGCATCTCCATCGGTAACACTGATGGTCTCTGCCCGACAGGAGTCAATTAGGTAAGCGTGCAATGGACCAATGCCTGGGTAATCGAGGCCGGCAGAAATACTATAAGGCTCGATTACCTGTCCATCTTCCGTCTGCATTAGCAAGGTACGAGAACCGTGAATAATCCCTTCGGACCCAAGGACGGAGGTCGCCGCCGACTCCCCAGAGTCAACTCCTAGGCCGGCTGCCTCTACGGCCACTAGGCGCACACGGGAATCGTTGAGGTAATGGTAAAAAGCACCAGCAGCATTACTTCCACCGCCTACGCAGGCAACGACCGCATCAGGGTATTCCCGGCCAACCTTTTCCTCCAACTGCCATTTCATTTCTTCTGAAATCACTGACTGAAAGCGTGCCACCATGTCTGGATAAGGGTGCGGGCCAACCACGGAACCGATGATGTAGTGAGTATCTTCAGGGTTATTGATCCAATCGCGAATGGCTTCATTTGTAGCATCCTTAAGGGTTTTCGAACCGCTTAAAGCCGGACGCACTTCTGCGCCGAGCATCCGCATTCGAGCAACATTAGGGGCTTGCCGCTCGATATCCACTTCTCCCATGTAGACAATGCACTGTAAGCCCACCAGGGCACAAACCGTGGCGGTAGCCACCCCGTGCTGGCCAGCGCCAGTTTCGGCGATAATACGGGTCTTGCCCAGTCGCTGGGCCATTAGGATTTGTCCAATCGTGTTATTGATTTTATGGGCTCCGGTGTGATTCAAATCTTCCCGCTTCAGATAGATATTCGTGCCGTAATGCGCACTGAGACGCTTAGCAAAATAGAGCGGGCTAGGCCGGCCTACGTAGTCTTTCAGCAAGGCATCGAACTCAGCTTTAAAGGCGGGGTCCGCCGTCATTTGCCGGTAAGTGCGGCGTAATTCGTCAATATTGGGATGCAACATCTCGGGGATGTAAGCACCACCAAAACGGCCGTAATAGCCGCGTTCGTCAACGTCAATTTCAGGATTCTTCATTGGTATAGTTGTTGAGCCAAGGCATGCCTTGGCTTCAAGATGTTATTTATAATTAAGCGGAGACAGGACTCACCAAGCGTTCCTTCGCGAAGTTCAACAAATTGCGGATCATCAACCGTCCGTGTTCGGTCATAATGCTCTCAGGATGAAACTGTACGCCAAATAATGGGTATTCTCGGTGCTGGAGGGCCATGATGCCGCCATACTCGCCGGTGGCCGTTATTTCTAGCTCCGCTGGCATTGTTCCTGGGTCGATTACCCAGCTGTGGTACCGCCCAGCGTTGAAAGACTCGGGCACTCCTGCCAGTAGCACATCGTCGGTCTTAGTTCGCTGCATCGTGGTTTCTACCCCGTGGTGAACTTCGGCAAGATTATGCAGCTCTCCCCCAAAAGCCTCGCCAATGGCTTGGTGCCCCAGGCAAACGCCTAAAATCACCTTCTCCGATGCATAGCGCTTGATCAGTGCTGGCATGATACCGGCTTCACTAGGAACTCCTGGACCGGGAGAAAGGATAATCAGGTCGTAGTGACCAACGTCCTCCAGTCTGATTTCATCGTTACGGAATACGTCAATCTCTTGCTCCAATTCTTCTTCGATGTACTGTACCAAGTTGTAGGTGAAGCTATCGTAATTATCTAAGACTAATACTTTCATTTTATCATTTTTTAAATCCACACTTTGCACACGCTAGGCAAGCTCGGTGACCACCTGCGGCAACGCCGTAGCAAATTGAAAATTTTTGATTTAACATTGAGAATTCAGCGTATGGCTAAACTGTCCACTTTTCTCCTAATTTTAAATGTTACTTGTTGT
>JBCDGT010000377.1:0-4536 GCA_038750915.1 Bacteroidota bacterium | reverse complement strand
GCGTCCGTGCGCGCGGCCTTAGACCGTACTAGCTTCCAGGATCCAGCTCGTACAGCTTGCTTACCGAAGTGCTCCCAGTAGATGGTCCGGTCATAGGGGTCATGCCCTGCGGAAAAACTGGGGAGTAAGCTGCTTCCGGGTAACGCCGGGGGCACCGCTGCTTCAGCGGCCTCTAGGGTAGTTGGCAATAAATCGATTACGTGGCCGACTTGGTCGCTCCATACGCCACTTGCAGCGGAATCAATTCCTACTGGCCAGTGGACGATAAGTGGGGTAGCGGTCCCCCCTTCCTCTGTCCATTGCTTATACCTTCGGTAGGGAGTATTGGAAAGTGCTGCCCAGGGCTCGTCGTAGGCTACGTAACTCCCGGGAGCTCCAATAGTCGACCCCGGTCGATTGAGCTTTCGCCCTCTCACGTTTTCTGCGCAGCCTCCATTATCGGAAAGGAAGAGAATTAGGGTGTTATCCAACTCGCCTTTGGCTTCGAGTTCCGCGACCAACCTACCAATCCCTTTATCCATTTCCTCTACCATGGCAGCGTAGGTTTGCATCTTACGCAGCCAGGTCGGTTTATTTTCCACTGTTTCCCATCGCGGAACCCTTGCTGCCGTTGGCGGTAGGATGAAGCTATCGTCAATTAAGCCCATCTCCTGTTGCCGGGAGAAGCGAGCGGTACGCAAGCTGTCCCAACCAGCATCGAACACTCCAGCGTAACTGCGGATGGTTTCCTCCGGTGCGTGAAGTGGCCAGTGCGGAGCGGTGTAGGCCAGGTACAGGAAAAAAGGTTCGCTGACGGCAGCTTTATTATGGTCCTTCACTACTTTAACGGCAAAGTCGGAGTAGGCCGTGGTGGCATACCAGTTCTCCCCTACTGGTGGCTCCCAACGGGTAGAATCCAGCACCATCCTACGTTCTCGTTCCTGATCTTTACGTATGGTATAATAGCTGCTGGCACCACTGATGAGGCCAAAGTAGCGCTCAAACCCCCGCTGCAATGGCCAGTAGTCTTCGTGCTCGCCGACGTGCCATTTGCCGGACATATAGGTGCGGTATCCGACTGATTTTAGCTGCTCGGCAATGGTGGGTAAATCCTCTCGTAAAAAGCCCTGGTAAGCTGCCTCCGCACGCGGTTTCCCGGCGGGGCTCACCATAGAACCCATTCCGGCAACATGGGGGTACTGCCCAGTAAGTAGGCTGGCACGGGTTGGGCAACAGCGCGCGGCATTATAGAAATGGCGATACCTAAGTCCGTTAGCTGCAAGGCGATCCAGGTTGGGCGTACGGATTTCTCCTCCGTAGCAACCAAGGTCGGAAAAGCCCATATCGTCAGCGAGAATAATGACGATGTTAGGCCGATCATCGGTAAGGTTTTCGCTCGCTCTTGGCGGCTCGCAGGCGTAAAAGAGCAAGACGAAGAAGAAAAGAATTAAGTATCGCATACGGTAAAGACGGGAAAATGATTGGCCTTACCTTAATTCTTTAGGTGGCGTACTCGGTTTGCGGGGAAGGGGGCCTGCAAATCCGAGTTGTGCAAAGACCATTAAGCTTAGCTAAGCTTGCGTTTCCCCTCCACCGTAATCGCCGATCCTTCCGCCAAGAATACCGAAGTGGGTGTTTGTTCATTCAGGAAAGCAAATTCGGAGCCGTAGACTAACCCGAAATCCACATCGATCAGATGATCGATTACGGGGTAAAGCTCCCAGCGGGGGTGGGTAACTTCATACTCGTTAGAGAAATACTCGGTCACCGCAGCGTAGCCCCAGTAGTGCTCGGTGATGAACTCCTCTTCGCTGCTATCGGTGATGGGAATGGTCTTTGCTTCAGTCGTCAGGCGAAAACTTTGCCAGCGGTTGGCTTTCTTCCACTCGTAGGCGACCGTGGGTTGTCCTGCGGCCGTTTCTCCCCAGGCGTGGCGCATGGGTAAGGTCTGGTAGTTCTCTCCGTAAACGGTATTGGCCACGAAGGTGATGGCCGCCTTAGGCACGATCTCCTTCACGAAAACCACCCCGCGTCGCCAGCCATCCTCCGTTTTTCTGCGGACGTAGAAGCGAATATTAACCTCCTCGAATTCGGTGTGGAAAGGGATTGGCACACCGAGCAGTTTAACGTCAGTAAACATAAACCCCACCAGGCTCAGGTAACAGTTTCCTCCCCAAAAGTCCAATTCCGTCCCGAAAGGAACGTAGGGCTCGAGTAGTACCGGATCAATGGGATAATTGGCAAAGGCGAGCTTACGCCACTGGGCGGTGAGGAAGGACATACGCTAAGCTTCCGTTTCTTCTTCGTCGGGCAACAATTCCTTCACCACTACCTCGCCGGCGAAGGGGCTGATAAAGGTGGCCTCTTCTTTGTAGTGCGTTACCGATCCATAAAGCTTTTGCTCGGGGTCGGGATTCAGGTGTACTTCGATCTGACGATTGACGAGGTTGACAATCCAGTATTCGGCCAGATTCGCTTCGGCGTAAAGTTTTACCTTAACGGCACGATCATCTTTGAGGGAACTATTAGCTACTTCCGCGATAAAGTGAATATCGTCAGGGCCGGGGCGTTGGTCTCCATATGTTTTGTTGACTACTACTACGAAATCTGGCTCTGGCTCAGATAGTGTTGAAGGAATAGAGATGGACTTTTCCTCTCGGTAGCGATAATCTCGTCCAAACCGATACCTAAAGAAATCAGCTAATAGGCTTACACATTCTTCATGGAGGGTTCCGGCAGGCATCAGTTCAACAATTGTACCATATAATAACTCAATTTTATCGTCCTCGGTAAATACACCAACATCAATAGCCCGGTGATACCGTTCCAAGGACCAAAAAAAACCTCTCTTTATCGTCTGTGGAGCCTCTAATGTCTCAGTCATCATCAGTAGGTATTTATTTTTAGTTAATTGCTTAAAGATAACGCCCCACTATCATTTTCCGTTTCCTTACTTTTTCAAAACATCTATCTGGCACCTGCGGCCGCGCCCAAAAAGTAAAATGCCCGGTAGTGTGCTTGTGTGGAGAAGCCGTATCTTGGCAGCCAGCAAACCACCTATCTGGTAATTTTGAGTATTTGGGACACCCTTTTCGGCCGCACCCCCGGCTACGACCCCACCGATGGCCCCGACTTCAGTTTCGGACGCTACACCGATGCCTACAAGACGCCGGACAATTATGCCGCCTGGGACGCCTCCCTGACGGCCTTCGAAAAGGGGGAATACCTGGAAAGCTGCGAAGCTTTCATGGCCTACCTCTACGACCCCGCCGAAGGCAACGTCAAGTGGCACGCCGAAGACGGGCAACTCTACTTCGAATTCTACCAAGGCAGCAAGCGGGTAACCGGCTTTGCCAATACCGAGCAACTAAGGGCAACGGCGGGCATTGCCAAGCTCAAGGAAAACAACTCGGATCTCCTGCAGCGGCTCACCACGATGAACTACGAGATGAAGTACAGCCGCTTCGCCATTGATGATGATGATCGCCTGTCCATCGTGTTCGATACCCCCATCGACGACGCCAGCCCACACAAGCTCTACCACGCCCTGAAGGAAATGGCCCTCAATGCCGACAAACAGGACGACCTATTGCTGGACGAATTCGACAGCTACCTCATGCCTACGGAGATCACCCACCTGAAGGAGCTTTCCAAGGAAGACAAGGAACTCAAACTCGAGTTCTTACGGGGCCACATCCAAGGCGTGATCGATTACCTCTCCACCGGAAAACTAAACCCGGAAGAACAGCCCGGTGCCGTAGCGTACCTGCTCCTGGACCTTGTTTACCGGCTGGACTACCTACTCATTCCGGAAGGCTACACCATGGAAGCCTTGGAACGCATGCACCGTATGTACTTTAGCCGGGAGGATGATCAGCCGGTAACGTACAAGAACATCCGACTCCTCAGTGAACTGCAACACCTCCTGCGGCGGGCCCCCGAGTCTTTCGCTCAGGAGCTCTACGCTGGTAAATCTACCTTCGGCATCACCCTGCCCGCCAATCACGACCGGCTAGTAAGCCTGATCGATAACGAGCTGCCCAATATGGATTGGTACCAAGACAATGGGTACCCCGAGGTGGCCCGCGCCGTGCCCGGTTACATCGCTGGCTACGCCCTGTTCAACTACGCCGTGCCGCCGCCCGATCGCGACCTATTACAACTCTACTACCGCGTGTGCGAAGACAGCTATTTCCAGAAACTCGGTTATAAACAGCAGTTTCTCGATCGAGATGGCCGCCCCGCCCGCCGCGCCATCCGCGCCGCCATTACGGACATCACCGACCGACATACGGATGATTACCCACGCCTGCGCCCCGCCCTCTCTCAACTAAGTTTTGATACCCTTATGGATTTTGGCCGAAGCTACCTGCGGATGGTCAGGGAGTTGGATTTGAGTAAACCGTAGGGTTGGTCCTTTGGCATGTTGGTTCTTTAAAAGGAGTGTAGGCCTTCAGGCCAATTTCAATCTATTGCTACCACCAGGGAGTAAAGCGACCGACTTGTTTTTTGTAATTCGCATAATTCGGAAACTTTAGCTCAAGTAATCGCTCTTCG
>JBCDGT010000376.1:0-4537 GCA_038750915.1 Bacteroidota bacterium | reverse complement strand
CCACGAAACACCTCAATTATTCGCTACCTAATCTGGTGGGTGATAGCTACGAAGGGGGGCACTGGTTGGGGAGTTTTGCTATTTATGCGATGCGAGATTAGGAACTGGGAATATCCGTATTTATACGTATGTAAACGCAAGTATCCGTTTATTTTTAGGTAATTCGTAAATGGTCATCAGAAATTCGTGCTGTACCAATCGGTTTCAGAATGAAGAAAAATTGTTTTACTACGTGGCAGGCTTATGAAATGGGAGAGCTTTTGGCTCAATCAATTTTTGAACTAAGCAAGACCTTCCCTCTCGAAGAACGCTTCAGTTTAACAGATCAGATTCGTAGATCGTCGAGATCAGTATGCAGTAATCTAGCAGAAAGCCACGCTAAACGCCGATACCCTAAGCACTTTATCGCCAAACTTACTGATGCGCTTGGTGAAAACAACGAAACGCTAGCCTGGCTGAGGTTCGCCCGTAGGTGCAAATACATAGATAATACAGTATATCTAAAGCATGCCGGGGAGAACGATAAGATTGGTCGACTCCTAAGCTACATACTTAAATTCCCCCATAAATTCGGTGCCAACACCAGTTCCCAGTTCCCAGCTCCCTACCCCTGCCCCCGGTGCTTTTTCTTCTTCACCCGTGGCTTAAAATTCCCCGGTTTGTAGTGCTTTTTCCTCTTTCCACCTCCTTTCCACGGTGGAGAGACTTTGGTGCCACCTTCGAAGATACGGACGTTGAGTTCCGTCCCCTTATCTACGGCTCCTTCAAAAGCAGCGACTACTTTCTTCGCTTCTTTGGAATCTACCCCGACGTAGGTGAGGTTGTTTTGGAGGTCGATTTTGCCGAAGGCAATCTTCTTACCGGGCAGGCGACGGTTCATCATTCCGATGATCTGTGGTACGGTGTAGCCTTGTTTTTTACCGACTGACATGCAGATGGTAGTAAAGGATTTGGCTCCTTTCTCCAGGCGATTGTCCTTGGTCTTATCGTTCTTGATTTGCTTTTGCCCACTGAGTTGCTTGCTGAGCGCACCGAGGCCGTAGCCCAGGATTTTCTGAATCAGTTCTTCCCGTTCGATGCCCGCAAAGGACTCGATGACTTCGGGCAGGTAGGCGGCTACTTTATCGTCCAAGGTGGCCGTTTTGACACTTTCGGCAAAACGGAGCGCGCGCAGGCGGTAGACCTCATCCTGACTGGGCACGTCTTGTAGTTTGAAGGAAATCTTGGAGTACTTCTCGATCTCGCGAATCTTTCTCACCTCGCGGCCAGTAACAATGCTCATGGCAATACCCTCCTTGCCAGCGCGGCCGGTGCGGCCGCTGCGGTGGACGTAGACTTCCGGTGCATCGGGTAAGTTGTAGTTTATAACGTGGGTGAGGTCTTGGACATCAAGTCCGCGAGCAGCAACGTCAGTAGCTACAAGGAGGCTGATTCTGCGCTTACGGAACCGTTGCATTACGTCATCGCGCTGGGCCTGACTCATATCTCCGTGGAGAGCGTCGGCGGAATGACCGGCGAAGCGAAGGTCTTCGGCTACGCCATTGACCTCCCGGCGGGTGCGGCAGAAGATGACCGCGTACATGTCTGGTTCCAGTTCAACGAGTAAGCGTAGTAAGGCAAAACGGTCGGAGCCACGCACTTTGAAATACTGGTGCACGACCTTGGAGTTACCCGCATCGGTATGGCCAACGCTAATCTCCGCCGGATCAGTCATGTAATCCTGGCTAATTCGCTTGGCTTCTTTGGGCATCGTAGCCGAGAAAAGGAGGGTTTGCTTATCCTCGGGTGTCGCGCCGAGAATAGCATTGAGTTCTTCCTGGAAACCCATATTGAGCATCTCATCTGCCTCGTCAAGCACGACGCGACTGAGTTCGCCAACCTTGAGTTTTTTGCGATTGATGAGGTCCAGGGTACGACCAGGCGTGCCCACGATAATCTGTGCTCCATCCCGGATTTCGCGGATCTGGTGAGTAATCGGAGCACCACCGTAAACAGCCGTTACTTTGACGCCTTTGCGGAAGCGGCTAAAGGAGCCAAGGTCTTTGGCGATCTGGAGACAAAGCTCTCGGGTAGGACACAGGACGAGTGCCTGCACGTTCTCTACCTCAATATCCACATCGTTAACCAGTGGCAAGCCAAATCCGGCCGTTTTACCGGTTCCCGTGCGGGCCAGAGCAACCAGGTCGCGCTTGCTGTCAAGAATTAAAGGGATGGCCTGCGCCTGAATGGGAGTTGGGGTGGTAAAACCTAGTTCGCTGACCGCACGCTTAACGTCGTCGCGGAGGTTGCTGTCCTGAAAAGTTTCCATTTCGCCTGGAAGATTACGGACGAAATGATTCACCACGGGACCGTCTTACACCTTATAAGATCGTATGCGTGAACCGGCTGCGCCCTATTTGAGCGCGCAAAGGTACGAAGAGAAACGACGCTTTCCGCGTGTTCTGCTAAGATTGTTTCTTTTTTAAACAAAGAGGGCGCGGCCGCAGGTAATTACATTTTTGTTTAAAGCCAAAAAGCACCAACAGACCAGCATACTAATTCACCATCTCCCAGGTATTCAGCGCCCGGTAGACTCCAGCGTGTACCCGGCCACGAATACGCATTTTCATAAACTTCTCGTTGGTAGGATTTGGGTGAACGCGGTTGGTGAGCAGTACAAAAACAAGATCGTTTTCAGGGTCTGCCCAAACGGAGGTTCCGGAAAAGCCAAGGTGACCAATCGTATTTGAAGAGGCCCCTGCGGATACTACGTTTGACCAACCGCCAGCCAGTCGGTCAAAACCGAGAGCGCGATAATTATACCGGCTTCGGCTAGTGAAAAGCGCTATGGTTTCTAGTGAGAAGATTTCCTCACCTGCGTAAGTACCACCATCATTCAAGACTTGGAAAAGCCGAGCTAAATCGTAGGCGTTGGAGAATAAGCCTGCATGGCCAGCCACCCCACCTAAGAGAGCTGCTCCTTCATCATGAACGTAGCCACGGAGTAATCCTCCCCGCATCCACGGATCACGGACTGTAGGCACAAGGCGTTCTTTAGGAAAACGCTCCGCTGGCCGGAAGGTAAGTTTGCCTAGACCAAGGGGGGCATATACTTCTCTTTCTAGCAACTCCTCCATCGGTTCTTCGGCAATGGCTTCGGTAATGAGTTGTAGCAGGTAATAGTTAATATCGCTGTACTTATACACCGCTCTGCGGGTGAAAGCAATTTTGCCTCGCAAGGCTTTCCTCACCATTTCTGGCACTCTTTCATCAAGCCAGCGTTCTTGCCCAATCGGCAGTGAGAAATCATCGTGTTCCGTATCAGACACAAACTGCTTACCAATGAGACCATAAAGTGGTAACTCCGGCTGTAAGCCGGTGTGGTGAGTCAATAACTGCTCAATACGGTAACGGCCAATCTGCCGCCGCTTGAATTCGGGCAGGTAATCCCGTACCTGGGCCTCGAGATCAATCTTACCTGCATCGTAAAGTTTCATAACGGCCAGAGAGGTAGCTGCGGCCTTGGTAATGGAAGCTACATCGTAAAGATCACCAGGGGTTACGGCTTGCTGACGGTAAGTGTGGTGGCCATAGGCTTTCTCGTAAACCACGTGACCGTCCTTCATCACCAGTAGCTGCGCTCCGGGCATCGCCCGGTAGCGGATGCCCCGGTTGATTTGGTAATCAACATAATCAAACTTCGTTCGGTCAATTCCCAGTAGTTCCGGCATCCGGAACCCACCCCGTGTGGCATCCAGGCGGTACCCCGTACCCACCGGAAAAGCAGTGGTGTAACTTTCTAAGCGGCCATCAAGGGTTTGGGCTCCGAAAAGGGCCTGGGCCAAAAAGGCTTCACTTTCTTTACTCCGGAGCGGGCTGTTGATCAACGTCCAATCTTTCGGTAAGCCCGTCAGTACAGCAGGATCACCGAAATGGAGGCAAATGCTCTTATCGGTGGTACGATCAAATAGTTTGGTGTACCAATCAGCATTGAAGCGGGCGCCGTTGGCGGGGTCATCTACTAGTATAATGGTCGGTATATCTACGGCAAACCGCAGCGCTTCGGGTAGGACTTCATCAAAGGGTATGGCCTGAACATCGGTAAAGCGCCCTAGCACTTGGAGAAAATAACGAGGCTTTTGGTCTTGGCGATAAATGACCCGCACGGCGGGGACGTCCTCAAAAGGAAGAATACCGCTGGGGTTAGTTAGCACGATTGTTTCCCGTAATAAACGGTTGTGGCGTTCCAAGTCTGTAGCAACGGTAAGGCTTTCAAGAGGCCAGCTACCATTGATAGCAAGGGTGTCCGCATCAGGTATTTCGACAACCTGAAGTCCTAATGGAGTAGCACGCAAACTATCCAACTGCGCCGGCGTGAGGCTTCGTTTCTCTACGGGGGGATCGCTGGTAAACAAATCTGTGAACCATTCAATAATCTCTTCGGCCCAACTCCCCGCGAAAACGGGCTGGGTGGTCAGCAAGAGTGCCGCGGTGAAAACAAGAGTCAGGTTACTTTTCATCAATTCTTGGGGCTTACATCGGGGGGCCCTAGGTGTGT
>JBCDGT010000375.1:0-4537 GCA_038750915.1 Bacteroidota bacterium | reverse complement strand
TCATCAAGGGCAGAACGAAGGGTGATATCAGGTATCTTGGCAATGTCGCGGGCGTAGTAAGGGGCAAATTCGGTAGCGGCTAGCTCATTGGGGCGCATAATCAAGTCAGTATTTAGGGCAAAGCTAAGGAATTGACTTTTGGAGCGCTGCTTGCACCTGCGGCCGCGCAAGAGGAAAGCTGGCGGCCGACTAGCCATCGTAAAAGGCTTAACAATTAACCTAAGTCCGTTCCTCCTTCTTTTCGCATCTTTGCCGACCACCAAAAAATAATGAAATGGCCATGCTAAATTTCGGCGGAACGGAAGAGAAAGTCGTTCTCCGCGAAGAATTCTCCCTTGAGAAAGCTAGAGAAACCCTCAAAGAAGAAACGATTGCCGTCATCGGCTACGGCGTACAAGGGCCCGGCCAAAGTATGAACCTTCGGGACAATGGTTTTAACGTTATCGTTGGCCAACGTAAGGGAGGCGCTTCTTGGGACAAAGCCGTTAAGGATGGCTGGGTACCCGGCGAAACGCTCTTCCCCATTGAAGAAGCCGCCGAACGAGGTACGATCATTCAGTACCTCCTCTCCGACGCGGCACAGATCGAAGTTTGGCCAAAACTTAAGCCTTACCTCACCGCAGGCAAGGCCCTCTATTTCAGCCACGGTTTCGGCATCACCTACAATGAACGTACCGGTATCATCGCACCGGATGACGTCGACGTCATCCTCGTTGCACCCAAAGGCTCCGGTACCAGTTTACGTCGGATGTTCCTTCAAGGACGCGGCCTAAACTCCAGTTTTGCCATCGCCCAAGATGCCACTGGTCGTGCTTACGAACGCGTGATCGCCCTCGGCATCGGCGTAGGTTCCGGCTACCTCTTTGAGACGGATTTCCAACGGGAAGTATACTCCGACCTCACCGGCGAGCGCGGCACCCTGATGGGCGCCATCCAGGGCATCTTCGAGGCCCAGTATGATGTACTCCGGGCCAACGGCCACACCCCCTCCGAAGCCTTCAACGAAACAGTAGAAGAACTTACTCAGAGCCTGATGCCCCTAGTGGCGGAAAATGGCATGGACTGGATGTACGCCAACTGTTCCACCACCGCCCAACGGGGTGCGCTCGACTGGAAAGACAAATTCCGCGACGCTACGAAACCCGTTTTCGAAGACCTTTACCGCAGCGTTGCCTCCGGCGAAGAAGCTCAACGAAGCATCGACTCTAACTCCCAACCAGATTACCGCGTGAAACTCGAAGCGGAGTTAAAAGAACTCCACGAAAGCGAAATGTGGCAGGCGGGACGGACGGTCCGTGGCTTGCGCCCGGAGAATAACTAGGGCTACGCCCCAGGATTCAGGAACTAGTTCCCAGTACCTAAACCATGCCAACTACCGCTAACCTCATTGCCGTTGATGACATCGTACGTGCGCGCCATCGCCTGCGGGGGGTAGCTATGCATACGCCCTTGCAACGCAATCACCGGTTGAGCGAATTGTACGGCGCCCAGATTTACTTTAAGCGAGAAGACCTGCAGGAGGTGCGGAGTTACAAAATTCGCGGGGCCTACAACAATATGGCGATGCTCAGCGAAGAGCAACGGGCCCGAGGAGTTGTCTGTGCCAGTGCCGGCAACCATTCCCAAGGAATGGCCATGGCCTGCGCCAAAATGAAAGTAAAAGGCACCATCTATATGCCCGCGGTAACGCCGCTGCAAAAGGTGAATAAAGCCAAATCTTTCGGTAGGGACTTCGTCGATGTAGTCCTTGTCGGGGACACCTTTGATGACGCCTACGCTGAAGCATTGAGGGGAGCGGAGAAACACGGTTGGACCTTCGTTCATCCCTTCAATGACCTCAATACCATTGCGGGGCAAGGTACGGTCGGTTTAGAGATTCTCGACGATGCCCCTTCCTCCATCGATTACCTCGTTATGGCCATCGGTGGCGGCGGACTTAGTGCCGGGGTGGGTAGTGTGTTTGCTCAACTTAGCCCCCACACCCTGGTTTACGGGGTCGAGCCTTCGGGAGCACCAGCCATGTACGAAAGCATCAAGGCGGGAGAAGTCGTTACCCTGGAGAAAATCGATAGTTTCGTGGATGGCGCCGCTGTCCGCCGGGTGGGTGAGCTGAATTTCCCCATTGTACAAGAGGTGGTTACTGAAGTACTGCTGGCTCCAGAGGGTAAGGTATGCGGTACCATGCTAGCCCTCTACAATGAAGATGGCCTCGTGGTAGAACCTGCCGGATGCCTTGCGGTAGCCGCCTTGGACCAGCTCGGGGACATCCGTGGTAAGACGGTGGTTTGCGTCATCGGTGGTGGCAATAACGACATCGCCCGCACCGCTGAAATCCAGGAAAGAGCCCTGCTTTATGATGGTCTCAAACACTACTTCATCATCGAATTCCCACAGCGAGCAGGTGCCCTACGCGATTTCCTTAACGTCCTCGGACCGGAGGATGACATCACCCACTTCGAGTACACCAAGAAACACAATCGGGCCGTTGGGCCAGCCTTAGTAGGCATCCAACTAGCCCGCGCGGAGGATTTTTCCTCCCTAGAAGCGCGAATGTCCGCGTCCGGCTTCGACTTCAAACACATCAACAACCAGCCCATGCTGTTCGAGATGTTTATTTAGGGTGGCGGAGTAGAGAAATTTAAAATGTCCGCTCACATGAGTTGCGCAAGAAAATGTTGAATTCTAAATTTTAAATCAAAATTTCTCAGTTACCATAGGGCGGCGGAGCGCAGGTGCAAGCTTTGGGAACTAGAAGCTGGGAACTTGACGCTAAGCTGCTAGGAGCTAGGAGGCCAAAGGCCGTCAAGTTCCCAGTTCCTAGCAAGCTAGTTGGATAAAACTAGCCTCCTAGCTCCTAGCAGCACGAAGTGCGCCTAGCTCCCTAGTTCCCAACTAATGTCCGCCCCACGTCCTAAAGAACCGAAGGTGAGTAGGATAGTTTGTAGGCTTTCTGGCGTTATTATCTTTGCCCGCGCTTAGCAGATCGGGTTAACCGCCGACCGGACTACTTCAAATCAAAATCGCCATGAAACTACGCTTACTCTTGGGCTTTTTAGCCTTCAGCACCGCTCTATCCGCCCAATTAAACACCACGCTTCGCTCTAATTTACCTTATGATGATTCCGTGAACGACGTTTGGGGCTACGTAGCACCAGATGGTACCGAATATGCCATTGTCGGATTGTTGAACGGAGTCTCTTTCGTAAGCTTGGCCGATCCAGACAATGCCGTCGAGGTAGCCCGTATTCCTGGTGTTCGTTCTGGCTGGAGAGACATGAAAACTTATCGCAACTATGCTTATTCAGTGGCCGACCAACAGGATGAAGGCATTACCGCATTCGATCTAAGTTTCCTGCCCGATAGTGTTCCTTTTAAGCGGACGACTTACGACATTGAAGGCTATCCCGCCCCTTTTGTCCGCGCACACAATGTATATATCGACACCGCTTCTGCTCACTTGTTTACCGCTGGAGGCGATCGGCGATCTAACGTTGGCTTTGGTCGGATTATCGTTTTTGATTTAGCCGATGACCCCATGGAACCCGAGCTGATTGCCCTGGGCCCGGACACTTACGCTCACGATGTTTACGTACAGGGAGACACGATGTACGCCTCGGAAATCTACCAGGGAGAATTGGCCATTTACGACATCTCTGACCTGGAGAACATCACCGAAATCGGGACAACTCGGACGCCATTCACCTTTACCCACAATGCCTGGTCTACTGCCGACGGGCTAACGGTATTTACCACCGACGAGGAGCCCAATGCCCCCGTAGCGGCCTATGACATCAGCGACCCTAACGACATCGAATTACTCGACGAATACCGGCCACTCAGCTCGCTCAACACGGGCACCATCCCTCACAATGTACACGTGATTGACGACTACCTTTCCATCAGTTACTACACCGACGGGCTTAGAGTGGTGGATGCTTCTCAGCCCGACAACCTGATCGAGGTGGCCAACTACGACACTTGGCTCGGTCCTAACGGAGATTTCAATGGCAACTGGGGGGCCTACCCTTACCTGCCCAGCGGGCTTACTTTATTATCGGACCGGTCAACTGGCCTGTACGTGGTGGATGTAGACTACAAACGGGCGGCTCACCTGCGCGGAGTGATTACCGACATAGATTTTGGCTTCCCGATTAACAACGTTGACGTAACGGTTGAGGCACTAGAGCCCGCCGATACAGGGACAGATGCCCTGGGCCGCTACCGCACCGGGGTTGCTACTGGAGGCAGCTACCAGGTGACTTTTACCGCTGACAACTACCTACCACTAAAGGTAAACGTTGACTTCATCAATGGAGAAACGATAATACTAGACACCACCCTTACTCCTAACATTAGGCGATTCTTAAATCAGGAAATCACCGTGATCGACGATGAAACAGAAGCCCCCATCCCCAATGCTACGGTTAGGGTTTTCAACGAAGATTTTGAATATCTCGCCGCGGCCGACGTCGCAGGAACAGCTACTTTCGATTTTATTAATGAAGGCATCTATGATGGTTTCGTAGCAGAATGGGGC
>JBCDGT010000374.1:0-4556 GCA_038750915.1 Bacteroidota bacterium | reverse complement strand
GTACAGTGGATGACCGCCGGCCGGGGCATCATTCATAGTGAACGCGGCAGTAAGGAATTTTTGGAATCCGGAGGCACCCTGGAAGGAATCCAGCTCTGGGTCAACCTGCCCCCGGAGCATAAAATGGTGCAACCGCGCTACCAGGATATGAAGGCAGCGGATTTTCCCACCGTTCCTTTCTCCGGAGGAGCAGTACTCAAGGTGGTTGCGGGTACTTTCGGAGAACACACCGGCCCCACGCAAACCTACACGAACCTCCTAGCCTGGCAGCTGGAGTTACCCGCTGGTGCAACCGTAGAACTGCCCGTCCCCGAACAGTACAATTTCTGTGCCTATCTGTTAGATGGAGAACTCGAGTTGGCCACTGGCTTCAGTTATTCGGACCACACCTTACTCAACTTCTACCAAGATGGTGAGGGTGTCACCTTCACCGGAATAGCCGAAAATACCCGCGTCCTTTTATTGGGTGGCGAGCCGATTGGCGCGCCAATTGCCCAACACGGCCCTTTCGTCATGAACACCCAAACGGAAATTCTCGAAGCAATGCGAGATTACCAAATGGGGAAAATGGGGGTGTACATTGAGGAGTAGTTTCCGCAGCTGTATTTTAGCCGTAGTATAGTCCAGGGTAATTCATTGCCTAAGACTATACTTTTCTATACCAGTGAACTGTATACCTGATGAAACACCTCCAAGGCACCTCCGACCTCCGCACTTTCATTCCCGCCAAAGATTTTGCCCTCTCCCGAGCGTTCTACGCCGACTTAGGGGCGGAAGAACGATGGACATCGGATAATATGGTCCTCCTCCAGCTTGGAGGATCTACCTTTTACCTTCAAGATTACTACGTGAAGGATTGGGCGGAGAATACGATGCTCTTCCTCAATGTCCCCCAACTGGACGCGTTCTGGGAAGAACTGAATGCCCTTGATCTACCGAGTAAATATCCGGGTGTGAAAACGAAGCCACCCCAAGACTACGATTGGGGCTTACGCGAGCTGTATCTACATGATCCGGCTGGGGTCTTATGGCATTTTGCGCGGGATATAGTCTAGAAACTCCCTCCGGCTACTCCCTTCACGAAAGCCAGCAACTTGCCATCTTCCCACTGATCAGCCATTAATTGATAGCCGACGGGCAGGTCGCCAACGGTGCCGGTAGGGATCGCTACTGCGGGAAGTCCCGCCAGGTTGGCCAGGACGGTGTAGATATCCGCTAGGTAGTTGGCGACGGGATCATCCACTTGCTCCCCAACGGGCCAGGGGAGGCTGGGGCTGACGGGCATCAGAATAAAGTCGTGGGTATCCAAAATACCCTGTAGCTGGTCTTTGATGAGACGGCGCACCTTCTGGGCTTTACCGTAGTAGGCATCGTAATAGCCACTGCTCAGTACGAAGGTGCCTAGTAGTATCCGCCTTTGCACTTCGGTGCCGAAGCCTTCCGAGCGGCTCTTGGTGTAGGTTTCAGCCAGGTCGGTGGCTGCCGGACTGCGATGACCGTAGCGCATACCGTCAAAGCGACTCAGGTTGCTACTGGCTTCGGCGGTGGTGAGTACGTAGTAAGCGGGAACCACGTACTCGAGAAAAGAAAATTTAGCGGGTTGGACGCTGTGTCCAGCAGCTTGAAGCTTACTAATGGTAGCCTTAGTGGCGGCCTTGATCGCGGGGTCGAGCGCCTCGCTTTCTAGGAGATCGGCGAAATAGGCGATCTTTTGGGGGCCACGCTCTGGTGCTTCGCGGCTGTAAAAGGGAACAGTTTTATTCGGTGCAGTGGCGTCGTAAACATCCGCGCCCGCGCTGATCTCCAGGGCTAGTGCAATGTCTTCGGGATGATTGGCTAGGAAGCCGATTTGATCGAAGCTGGAACCATAGGCGATGAGGCCGTGGCGACTAACCCGTCCGAAGGTAGGTTTAAACCCGTACAAGCCACAGAAGGATGCAGGCTGGCGTACGCTCCCTCCCGTGCTGGAGCCCATCGCGATCAGGCAGGTCCCCGCCTGTACGGACACGGCCGCCCCGCCGCTACTACCACCTGGCACCCGGGTAACGTCAGCAGCGTTACGCACGGGGCCGTAATGACTGTTTTCGTTACCAGAACCCATCGCGAACTCATCACAATTCGTGCGGCCAATGACGATAGCGTCTTCTTCCAGTAAGCGCCCTAAAGCCGTTGCGGTGTAGGGAGATACAAAGTCTTCCAGTATTTTCGAGCCAGCACTTGCTCCGTGCCCAGCGTAGCAGATCACGTCCTTAATGCTCAATACGACCCCGGCTAATTTACCGAGCTTGGCCCCCTGCGTCCGCGCCTCATCTTGCCGCGCGGCTTCTTGCAACGCTTCCTGGCCGTATACCTCGACGTAAATATTAAGGTATTTCTGTTCTTCAATGGCATTGAGGTATCCTTGAACGATTTTCACGGCCGTGGTGTCTCCCGCTTCCAGAGCGGCTTGGGTTGCTTTTATGCTTTTTAGCGCCATAACGCGAAGATAGATTGATCGTAGTAATTCTGGTGATCTATATCCCACCAACCTTCCCTCGCCACAGCCACCAAGCTTGCATGGCCGCCCGCAGCATCATAAACAGCAGCAAGCTGCCCCAAAGGCCCCAGTTCCCAAAATGTTGCCCCACTGCGTAGTAAACGAGCAAGTAACCGGCAAAAGCCAATAGCATCGTTTCCCGCATGGCCTTTGCCGCAGTCAGGCCTACGTAAATGCCGTCGAGTAAATAGCAAGGCGTAGCGAGTAGGCAGAAAACAACTGTGATGGGTAAGTAGTAGAAGGCTGCGGTCAGCGTTTCCGGGGCGGAGTTTTCCGGAGCAAAAAGGCGCAGTAAGCTCTCGTTTCCTAGCCCGTACACCAAGGCATACAAGCCCGCCAAGCCCATGCCCCAAATGAAGATCAGGCGAACGGCTCGCTTAAATTGGGGCTTTTCACCGGCGCCATGATACTTCCCGATCAAGCTTTCGGCCGCAAAAGCGAAACCATCGATCCCGTAACTCAACCAGTTAACGAGTTGTAGGAGGATGACATTGGCGGCTACCACCGCTGTACCGACATCAAGCGCGTTGGCCCGATTGTAGAAGAAGATAAAACTAAGCGTAAGGCAGACCGTACGGATAAAAATATCCCGATTGATAGCCAAAAAATCACGTAAAGAAGGCGCCTCAGGGCGCGGCCGGACTCCACTGAGCTTGCCGAAGTGCAGGTGCTCACTTTGCTCGTCAAGCGGGTGCAAGGAAGGGTTGGGAGCAGCTGGATTCGATTTCCGCCATGGTAAAGAGGTGAATTTTGCGCTCCGCATTTCAAGCCAAAGCAAGACCATACCGAGCAGTAGGCCAAGGTACTGAGCGGCGACTGTTCCCCAAGCTACCCCCACAATGCCCCAATCGAGCTGACGCACGAAGTAGTAACTCATCGCCATATTGCCCAGGTTGACAATCACCGTGAGCACCAATGGGAATACAGCGTTCTGCCGCCCGAAAAACCACCCCAACAAGGTCATTTGTAGTAAGGCTGCCGGAGCGGCCAGGAGACGAATGTAGAAGTATTCATCGACCATAGCTACCTGCCCAGTGCGCAGGTTCAAAAGCCAGTGGGTTAGTTCGGCCAACGGATATTGCAACACCAACAGCAGCACCGAGATGATTAACGCCAGTGCTCCAGCCCGGAGTAAGGTAGCGAGCTGGCCACCTTCATCCTCTTTGCCGTAAGCCTGGGCCGTTAGGCCGGTCGTACTCATGCGCAGGAAGCCGAAGTTCCAGTAGACGAAGTTAAAGGCCATACTTCCCAGTCCTACTGCAGCAATATGTTCTCCCCCCAGGCCACCCATTAGGATGGTATCGTAACTGGAGATCAGCGGCACGGAAATATTGCTCAGAATATTCGGGACGGCCAGGCGGAGAATTTCTCGGTTCATGGAGGCGGGTTGCCGGCTAATGCTCGCTCCGCGAGCGGATGTAAGTTGCTGACCGCAAGTTACGATCATGTCCCGCGGGCAAACCAGTTCCTGGCAATAAATAGACGGAGAGGTCCACACTCCACCACAACTTTAAGACGACTTTATCACCCAATAAATACTTCCTTAACGACTTTAGCCCGAACTTAGCCACTATAAAACTTAGCCCTGAAGATGAAAACCAACTCTTTACCCTTCCTTCTCCTCCTGTGTATCGGTCTCCTATCTTGGTCCGCCTGTGGCGATGACGACGATATTGTACAGGACAGCCTCAACTACGACGGCCCGAACTTTACTGCTCCCCAAAATGCTGCTGGCTTCAATACTTTTGCCGCCTACTTTCCGAGTAGCGTTACCCAGCCCTTTATCGGTCGAGACTTAGTGAGCGTCCGCTTCTGGCTCCAGGATATTCCTTTGTCTACTACCGTCATCATTTACGATGTCGACCCAAATGGCGATGACCGTCAGCCGGGTCCGATCCTCTACAGTAGGGACATCACCCAACGGATCAATGCCACCGGCTGGATCGATCACAACCTCACCACACCAGTAGAACTAACGGGTGCTGGGCTTTGGATTGGGATTGAAACAGAAATTGCTCAG
>JBCDGT010000373.1:0-4556 GCA_038750915.1 Bacteroidota bacterium | reverse complement strand
TGTATATCCGGCGAAATAACTACCCTAAATGAGGATTAAGAATGGAATTAAAAGTCCCTATTGTCCTAGCGGTGAACACTCTTTTAAAGTATTCTTACCACCTTACTCCCCAAGCATAAACGCCAACTTAGAGCAGCAAGGATGCGCTTGCATACTAACACTACCATACAAGATAAATTGGCCTACGTTCAATACTACTCCTCTACCGTCCGCTCCACCCGGGCGGAGGCCGCTACGTTAAAGATACCCAAGACAGGTTCACCGGTGTCGAAGTTAAAGACATTGCCAGGGGAGTTGGCTACGGGCAGCGCGAAAATGCCACTTTCTCCGTTCGCGATTTGCTCGCCAGCGATGTTCAGGAAAAGATAAGCTTCGTCACTAATGGACCAAATATCTACCTCCACCTTATCTCCTGGCTCGAGGGGAATCGGGCTGCCATCATCGTCCAACCGATTGATACCAAAGCGAATGGGGAAGATAAAGGCGATGCCATCGGCATCCGTTCCGGGGTCGAATACGGCATCGTAAGCGACGTTGATCTCGAAGGGACGTAGTAAGAGGGTATCGTTGATGGTACTCCTAATCCAGTAGGCATCACCGGTTCCTAAGGGGTCGCGGGCGTAAATCTGGGCGTAAAGGCCTTCATCTAAGCCAAGTGCTTCTTCCTCAAATTGAAAGCTTATAGAGTCAATCTGAGCGGTGCGGTTCAAGGTAGTAACAGCAGTGTATTGTTGGTCTCCCCTTTGGATTCCTAGTCCATATTCCGTACCAATAGGCCCTAGGCTATCACCCGGAGCGGGTATCCATTCGTATACGCCATTGGTAGTATGTTCGAAAATGTAGCAGGCGGTAAGGTCGGCGGTAGGGCAGACGGCAACCTGGGCGTCGGTTACTGGAGTTGGCAGGCGGTTAGCGTAAAAGTCCTGACTTTCCGTTAGGGTGATCCGTTGCGTATCGGGGGCATTAGTAATCCAGGCATCGACTACCAGCTGCGGGCCTTCAAAACGGCTCTCCAGATCGATGGGGTCTTCACAGTGGAAAAGACTGATGGCAAGAAAAGAAAGGATACTAAGCTTAATTATTTTTCTCATAACTATGGTAGTTGGTAATGGGAAGTAGCGGTGTCGGCTTTGCTGGTTTTATCAACTTACTCAGCACCTGTACTTCGACAGGCTCAGCAGGGCCGGCTGCGCCCATTTGTACCTAGGGTTGGTTACTTGAATTTAAAGTTGTAGCTGACGCTGGGAATTACACTTCCCACCACGCTCAACTTGATGGCTTCCGTATTCACGGGTTGGCCCAGAAGTGGCCGGTCTTCTAGCTGCACCCCATAAACCGAGAAGGGATTGCGGCGAGCGTAGAGATTATATACGCCGAATACCCACTGCCCCTGCCAGCGGCGACCGGCTTTCTTCTTACGAGGATCCAGGGTGATGGAGATGTCGAGACGGTGGTAGTCCGGGATGCGGAAATTATTCCGACCGTTAGCTTCATTGTGCGGGACAAAGTAGCCCTGCTGGTAATACCCACTACTCGCCAGAGTGAGCGGCGTACCGGTGTTGTAGACGAAGGTGGCACTCAGGGTAGTCCGGTAGTTCAATTCGTAGAATCCAGTGATATTGAAAGCATGTGTCTGATCGAAGCGGCTGGGATACCATTCATTATTGTTGATTCCTTGGATCAGGCGTTCCGTCCGAGCTAGGGTGTAGCTCAGCCAGCCATTGAAGCGCCCCTTAACTTTTTTCAGTTGAAATTCCGCACCGTAGGCCCTACCCTCTCCAGTCAGAATCTGGCCTTCTACCAGTTCGTTCAAAATCAGGTCGGCTCCATCTACGTAATCAATCAGGTTATTGAAGCTTTTGTAGTAGGTTTCGAAACTGGCTTCGAAAGTATTCTCCTTGAAGTTACGGAAATAGCCTACGGCTACCTGATCGGCCATTTGCGGATCGATATTATTGGTACTCGGCGTCCAGATATCCAGTGGGATAGAAGCCGTAGTATTACTAAGCAGATGGATATACTGAGCCGTACGCTGATAACTTGCTTTCAGGGAGCTGGTGGGTGTTAGCTGGTACTGGAGTGCAAAGCGGGGCTCTAGGTTAAACCAATCTTCGATGGTGGTTCCTTTTTCCGTTTGCCGCACGTCGGTCAGTGGGCGAGCAAATCCCTCGGCTAGAGGCTCACCGTATTCGTATACCGGCCGGCCACCGAGGTAAGCGAAGTGGCTGGCGCGCAGGCCATAATTGAGCTTCATCTTATTGTTGAGGACACTCAACTCATGCTCCAGGAAAATGCTGGACTCGATGGCCCACTGGTTATTTACGGAGATATCAATCTCATCACCATCACTGACCGCTACGGCATTCGCCGGCTCAAAGCGATAGTAAATACCCTGACCACCAAAGCGCAGCACGCTTTCTGGAGTAATGAAGTAACTGAATTCTGGTTTAGCGCTGAAATTAACAATGCTGGCGTCCCAGTCGAAGGTATCCGCATCGTCGTCACCGAAGTTGATGGCGTAATCGTAATCGCTCCAGTAAAAGGTCAGGTTACTGAACAGGCGATCATTGAATAGGTGGTTCCAGCGCAGGGTACCCGTAGCGTTACCCCAGCTAAAACCAGCTTGATCACCCGGTTGGAAGACATCACGGCCGAAGTAGCCACTTAAGAAAACCTGGTCCTTATCGCTAAATCGATAGTTCGTTTTCAGGGTCAGGTCGTAGAAATTTAACTTAGTGCCGCTAAGACCACCACTCAGGAAGGGAGCCGCCAGAACATCAATGTAAGAACGGCGCCCCGCTAGCAGGAAGCTGGATTTATCCTTTACAATAGGTGCTTCCACGCTGAGGCGACTAAAGATGGTGCCGATGCCGCCCTGTACTTCAAACTCCTTAGTATTACCCTCCTTCATCCGTACGTCCAAGATGGACGAAAGACGGCCGCCATAACGTGCCGGAATACCGCCTTTGTACAGCTTTACACTTTTGACCGCATCAGGGTTAAAGACAGAGAAAAAGCCAAAGAGGTGACTGGAATTAAAAACGGGAGCTTCGTCAAGGATTACCAGGTTCTGATCGATACTACCCCCACGAACGTTAAAGCCAGCGGCCCCCTCCCCTACCGAGGTTACACCTGGCAGCAGCTGAATACTACGCAGAACATCAACTTCTCCGAGCAAAGCTGGTAAGCGTTCGATGGTCGCCATTTGCAGCTGCTCTACGCTCATTTGCACTTCGCTTACATTCTGGTCTTCTTCTTCGGCGGTAACGACAATTTCGGTCAACTCGGTCCCTGCTTCTCCGAGATCAAAATCGACCGTAAAATTGCCGATCAGCTCCATTTCTTTCCGCTGGTCTTCGTAGCCGAGGTAACTGGCCACCAGGGTGTAAGTACCAGGGTCTACGGTGAGCGAGTAGAAGCCGTATTCGTTGGTGGTTGTTCCTTTGGTCGTACCGTCCAGGTAAACGGTGGCGCCAATCAGAGTCTCGCCATTATCCGCATCCCGAACGTAGCCTTTTACCGTCACGCGGGTTTGGGCCGCTAATGAGCCCATAATGACGAAGCTGAAGGCGGCAAGGAGTAAAATCTTGCACATATAAAAGTTGGTTTAATCAGGGTTACGGCTGTCTAATGAGTCGAAAGAGGTTTTGGATTACAGAAAGGCGAAGTATTCAACGAAATACCTCTTTTTGTCGGTTAAAGTTTCCTTAAGGGCGAGGATTAGACGCTAACGCTTTTAGATGCACTTCGTGCTTTTAGACGCCCTTCGGGCTGTTAGGAGGGCATTGCCCTTTTAGCAAAAAGACCATAATAATTACCCTGGTTCTTGTAAAAGCACAGCATCCAAAAGCCGTGCAAGAGCGTCTAAAAGGCCGTCGGCTATCTAAGCGCGTAGCGCCTAAAATTATTATCTTCGATCCATGGCTTCCCTCTTGACCCTACTGAGAGACTATATGACCGATCATGACCTATGGCATAAAAACCTGGAACTAAAACGTGGTGATCACCTCCACTTTGCGGGAGATTTAGACACCAATATGTATTTCGTCGAAAGCGGCACCTTACGGTACTATATCCTCCTCGATGAAGAGCCAGAGGAGCAGGTAATCCGCTTCGGTTATCAGGGAAATTTTACGGCGGCAATCGACTGCTTTATGAATAATGAACCAACCATTTTCTACGCCCAAGCCCTCCGCAAGTGCAGGCTAAAAATGATTAAACGTGAGCGCTTCTACCACCAACTGCAGGTAGATGAGGAGCTCGTAAGCATGTGGCAAGAAGTCATGCGCTGGATCATCGGAGGACAACTAGAGAGAGAAATTGACCTACTAACTTCCAGTCCGGAGGTTCGCTACCAAAGAGTACTAGCCCGGAGCCCACAATTGTTCCAAGAAATTCCCGCAAAATATATTGCCAACTACCTGCGAATGACTCCGGAGACGCTTTCGCGGATTGGAGCTAGGAGCTAGGAGCTAGGAGCTAGGAGCTAGGAGCTAGGAGCTAGGAGCTAGGAGCTAGGAGCTAGGAGCTAGGAGCTAGGAGCTAGGAGCTAGGAG
>JBCDGT010000372.1:0-4558 GCA_038750915.1 Bacteroidota bacterium | reverse complement strand
GAATGCAAGCCTTGCGCCAACGGAGTCTTGAGCTTACGGGGCAATTATTTGAACTGCTGACCCTGTTCCCCGATCTAAAAATCATCACTCCTGCGAGCCCCGCCGAGCGCGGTGCTCAACTTTCGGTTTATGTACCGGGGGCAAAACCTGAATTGGAGGGACAGTTGTCCCGAGCTGGCCTAGTAGTAGACTATCGTGAGGACAATCTACTCGGCGGAGCGGGTGGGGTACTACGTTTAGCTCCCGCTCCGCTTTATACCTTGGAAATAGAAGTGGAGAAAGCGGCAGAAATACTTGAAGAGACCTTAAAAGGCTAGCCCGCCTAGTCCCTTGAATTAGGATAAACGTCGATTTACTAGCCCCCAGAATAGAGAAGCCAAGGGCAAATTCCGTATTTTCGCCCCAGACTTACTGTATGGCCAAGGCAAAAAAGAAAAATAATGGACAATTAGGCTTGAAAATGGGCCTAAATGATGAGCGTATCCCCAAACTTTTTGGGATTCTGCTACTACTTTGTGCCATCTACCTTGGGGTCGCCTTCTTGTCTTATCTATTTACCTGGAAAGTAGACCAGGATCGGGTCCTCCGATTTAGTTGGAAATTGTTACTGAACGACGGGCCCACGGTAGATAATTGGCTAGGCCGCTTGGGGGCCTTTCTCTCCAATTTCTACATGTACTATCTCTTTGGCTTACCTAGTTTTGGGGTCGTTTATTTGCGCTGGCGGCTGGGCCTTAATCGCTTGCGGCGGCAGCCACTGGCTACGATGGGGAACCTTTTCGTGAAAGTCATGCTCTTGGTTATCGCCCTAGCAGTATTATTTGAGTTTGCTTTCGGTAGCCTGACCCACTTCCCTCTGGGTGGCGGTATTGGAGCCTACTTGGTGAGCCACCTTACGGGAGTACTGGGCGGCTTTGGTGTGGTCCTGCTGCTTCTGGCGCTCTTTGGCTTGTACTTAGTCTTTGAGGCCCGGATTGACTTTAATGGTTCTCCGCGGCAAATCCAGAATGATATTGTTGATCATTTCTCGGAGCGCGTCCGCTTTCGGGGTAAAGCCAAGCCTAAGCGCTTCGAACCAAAGACTGCAACAGCGAGCGATACCGCACCGGCCCTTGCACCTGCGTCCGCGCAAAAGAAAAAACCGCCCACCGTGCCCCTAGCCCCGGGAGACGGTAGTGCCTTCGAGATCGATGGCCCTAAGCTTCCCTCGGATCAAGGCATTGAACAGATGCCCGGTGTGCAAGCAGAAATGCCCCTAGAGGCGGTTGGTGATTTGACCCTAGTGAGTAAAGACCCGCTGGCCATTGGACGGGATAACCTAACCATCGTCGATGGTGATCAGGGCATCGATACCAGCCTAGCGGTGACCGAGGAGAATAAGGACCATACCGAACCCTATGATCCAACACTGGACCTGCCGGCTTACGAGAAGCCGCACATGCAACTACTCATCGACCGCGAAAGTGGCAAGGCAGAAGTAGACCGGGCAGAATTGGAAGCGAATAAGGACCAGATCATTGAGACCCTGCTCAATTATAAAATTGAGATTACAAAGATTCGGGCTACCATCGGTCCTACGGTGACCCTCTACGAAATCGTTCCTGCACCCGGCGTGCGGATTTCTAAGATCAAAAACCTGGAGGACGATATTGCCCTGTCACTAGCTGCTTTGGGCATCCGGATCATTGCCCCGATTCCGGGCCGTGGTACGATTGGTATCGAGGTCCCGAATAAGAAGCCGCAGATGGTAAGCATGCGGGAAGTGATCGAAAGTGAGAAGTTCCGCAACGCCAAAATGGACCTGCCGTTAGCGCTGGGTAAAACCATTAAAAACGAGGTATTGGTGGCCGATTTAGCCAAGATGCCTCACTTATTAGTAGCTGGTGCTACCGGACAGGGCAAATCGGTGGGTATCAACTCGATCATTATGTCTTTGCTTTATAAAAAGCACCCGAGCCAGGTAAAATTAGTGATGATCGACCCAAAGAAGGTAGAGCTCTTCCCTTACGCAAAGTTAGAAAGTCATTTCCTAGCCTTCCTGCCCGGACAGACGGAACCCATCACCACCGAAACGACTAAGGTTATTCACATCCTGAACAGCTTGTGTATTGAGATGGACCAGCGCTACGATCTACTCAAGAAGGCTTCGGCGCGGAACATTAAGGAATACAACGAGAAGTTCGTCGCTCGTCGCCTCAACCCGGAGAAAGGCCATAAATTCTTGCCTTTCATTGTCTTGGTAATTGACGAATTTGCCGACCTGATCATGACGGCCGGTAAGGAAGTAGAAATGCCGATCGCCCGCCTGGCGCAGCTGTCGCGCGCCGTAGGGCTGCACCTGGTGATTGCTACCCAGCGCCCCTCGGTAAACATTATCACTGGTGTGATCAAAGCCAACTTCCCGGCGCGGATCGCTTATAAAGTGACCGCTAAGGTAGACTCCCGCACCATCCTCGACGCTGGAGGCGCGGACCAACTCATTGGCCGCGGTGATATGTTACTCTCCAACGGCGGCGATGTCGTTCGCCTCCAGGGCGCTTTTGTGGATACTCCGGAGGTGGAGGAAGTCATCGACTTCATTGGGAATCAGCGGGGCTACGTAGAGCCCTACCTCCTGCCCGAGTACAATACGGACGAAGAAATGGCCGGCTCCGGCGCCCTGTCCTACGCCGATCTCGACGATATGTTCGAAGATGCGGCCCGCCTGATCATCTCCCAGCAACATGGCTCCACTTCTATGATCCAGCGCCGCCTGAAACTCGGGTACAACCGCGCCGGCCGCATTATGGATCAGATGGAACAGCTCGGTATTGTCGGCCCCGCTCAGGGTTCCAAGCCCCGGGAGGTCTTGATTTACGATGAGTCGGAATTGACGCGCTTTATTGATGATTTGCGGAACCGGGGGTAGTCTTACTTTCCTACTGATATCTTAACATTCATTATGGCTACCTTTATGGAGCTTTAGCGCTTTATATCTACGACCATCGAATCCCAAAACTGAAGATGAACCTTATTTACTCGTTTAGGTGTCTGCGTACCACTACGCTGTGGTTGGCAGTTGCACTTGTCTCTTCCTTTGTTTTATCTCCAATATCTCTTGCGGCTTCTACCTTGCCGGATGGGCCTCTAGTGTGTTTTGATGCGGAGATTTTTCTGGATGGAACGGGTAATGTCGTGTTAGCGCCAAGCGAAGTAGCTGAGCATGATCAGAGTGTACTTACGCTAAGTGTCACCAACTTTAATTGTGCTGATCTTGGTGAGAACACCATTTCTGTAAATGCCCCAACGGGAAGTAGTACTGGTGGAGATACAACTTGCGTAGTGACGGTAATGGTGCGGGATACGGTGCGGCCGGTGTTGGATTGTGGTAGTGTGGAAAGGGTTATTGCTACCGGAAATGATTGCATGGGCGAAGACCTTGGTTTTCCAGATTTTTCGGTGATTGATAACTGCGTTAGCCCTGAAGACTTTTTCTTGGTCGGTATTCAAGTGGAATTGATTTCTGATATGCCTTTAACGGGGCCTTTACCTTTAGGCACTTATAATTTTGAGTATCGCTATGAAGACCCTTCCGGAAACGCTGATACTTGTACGTATATCGTTGAAGTAGTTGATCGATTTCCTCCTAGTATCGAATGTCGGGATACAGTAGTTTATCTTGATGAAAGTGGAACAGTTTCTATTGATCCAACTTTACTCGCTACGGCATCGGATTTTTGTGATGATGAGGTAAGTATAGAATCCGCCGATAACAACCCTTTGATTTTTGATTGTATCAATGTAGGGCAAGACTACAACGTGCGTTTAATTGCAAGGGACGATACTGAGACTCTAAGCGCTAGTTGCAATAGTCGTATTAGGATTCTGGATAGTGTCTCAGTGCGTGTTGAGTTAGCACTTACTGAAACTCTTTCATGTGAAAACCAGTTGCCTGAACCGAATCGGGATAATCTTCAAACAGAGAATATTTGTGAATTTCAAAGTTGTTCGGATAGAAGGCTCTGGATTAATGAATTTCGTTTTGCGTACACCGATGAAGATCAAAGAGCATTCGTAGAAATAGCAGGTCCGGTTGGTACTAGTCTTGCTGGCCATGGCCTTGCTTTTTATGACGCGGCAACGGGAAGATTTTCTTTTCTTACGACTATTGGTGGTTTTGGAGAAACCCTTGTAGATGAAGGTGGAGGTCATGGAACCTACATTTTCAGTACGGGGAGTTCCTTTTTTTCCTCGGAGGATGGTTCTGGGGGAATTGTCTTATTCAACTTTTCTGGAGAGATTTTGGAATTCATCAGTTATGGTGGCAGTTTTACGACTTTAGATGGACCTAGCATCTTTTTTCAGGGCGAAGGCCTAACGTCCACCGATATAGGTATTCCACTTGCAGACAATATCCCGACAAATTTTAGCCTACAACGTAGTGGAACAGGAGGTAATCGTGATGATTTTACCTGGCAACCTTTCCAGGCTGCATCTCCGGATGCCTTTAATTCTGGTCAAACCATTATACCTTGTATAGAGCCAATTATTACTTCTATTAGTTTCCTGGAACAGCGCG
>JBCDGT010000371.1:0-4565 GCA_038750915.1 Bacteroidota bacterium | reverse complement strand
TTTTGTCGTTGTTCTAGCCCTTAAGTAGTTGCACATTTGTATTGTCGGGAGGATCAATGGATGCTCAAAACGACAAGATATATGTTCATGGGATTATGATTTTTACAAGTGGAACCGCCCCGTACACACTTTAAGGGGCGGCCACTTTTTCTGCACACTCACGCTTTGAGAATACCCCAAAATAAAAAAGCCAGTTCCAACGGAACCGGCTGTAATACATTCATGGGATCAAAACAAAAAGCACTAAAGATGATCCGAAGATAGTCCGTATTTACTGTATGGGCAAACTTCGGTCAAAAATTTTTTCGTGAGATTATGATGCAGCCCCCCCGGACTTATGGTTCCGGTGGGGCCTTTTTCGGTGATTTAATGTAATTCATTGGGGATAAAACGGTTATTTTTAACCATTAATTTTTCTCCACGCTGCTTTCTTTGCGGGCTTTTTATAGCAGTCTTTCTTCGGAGATGCCTGGATGAGCTCTGGTCTACCGATAATTCGCCTATTTCTGTTTCGCTACCCAGCGAACGTGCCGTTGGATACGTTCATCGGCCAAAAGCAATTCCTTAGTGTAAAAGGAGCGGGCCAATTCTTTTTCGTTAGGAATGATTCGATGAATCCCTTTATGACACTGGCGGCAGATGCTGATTCGCTGGTGGGTCATTTCTTCCTTAGTAAACCGTTTCTGAAAGTATCTCTTCCCATGGACGGCTCGCGGAATGAGGTGGTGCTCCGTCAGTGGCTTTTCTCGATGACAGAGCTCACAGGCACCAATGGGGCCACGTAGTCTTTCCGTATAGTTTTTTCCTTTGCGGGGCAAGTTGGTGGTATTGGTATTTTGTTGCCCTTGCGGGACTAAGTTCCTTGCTTTTAATACTTTTCCCTGTGGCCGCTTGGCGAGCTTAGTGGCCACCTGCGGCCGCGCCCAAATCATAAAGTTGTGCTGCGCCTTCACAGGATAAAACCAAAGCACCAAAGAACCAATAGGCCAACCTAGTGCGCTTCCAGCCAATTATCACCCTGGCCCGTTTCTACGACAATAGGAACGGAAAGGTCGGGGATCGCTTCGCGCATCAATTCTTCGATTAGGGGGACAACGCGTTCGACTTCGTTTTTCGGTGCATCGAAGACGAGTTCGTCGTGTACCTGGAGGATCATTTTGGTCTTATAGTTACCTTCTCTTAGGGCCTTGTCGATGCGGATCATAGCGATTTTGATCATGTCGGCGGCGGTACCCTGAATGGGAGTGTTCATCGCCATGCGCTCGGCGATGGAGCGGGCGAGGCTGCTACGGCTGTTGATGTCACGCAGGTTGCGCTTGCGGCCAAGCATTGTCATGGCATAGCCTTCTTCTTTGGCCGTCTCTACGCTGGTACTCATGAATTCCTTGAGCCCGGTAAAGCGCTGATAATAGTTTTTGATCAGATCACTGGCTTCCTGGCGGCTGATCTCCAGCTGCTGCATCAGGCGTTGGCTACCGGCACCGTAGAGGATGGCGAAGTTGATCGTTTTGGCCTGGCTCCGTTGGTTACGAGTAACTTCCTCAAAGGGGACGTCGAATACCAGAGCTGCCGTAGCGGTGTGGATATCGCGGCCCTCCTGGAAGGCTTTGACCATGCCCTCGTCACTACTCAGGGCGGCAACCAGCCGTAACTCAATTTGGCTATAATCCGAAGCGAGGAGGACGTGATCTGCGTCGCGAGGAACGAAAGCCTTGCGAATCTCCGCTCCTTCTGGCGTCCGGATCGGAATGTTCTGTAGGTTCGGGTTGGCGCTGCTGAGGCGCCCGGTAGCCGCTACGGTTTGGTTGAAGCTGGAGTGTACCCGCCCAGTAGCTCCGTTTACCAATTGGGGTAGGGCGTCCACGTAGGTACTCAGTAGCTTACTCAGACTGCGATACCGCAGGATTTTTTTGATGATGGGATGATCAGCTGCCAAATCGAGTAACGTCGCTTCGTCGGTTTTAAACTGCCCAGTCTTCGTCTTGCGGCCTTTATAGGGGATTTCCATCCGCCCAAAAAGGATTTCACCAATCTGCTTCGGTGAGCCGATGTTGAAGGGGCTGCCGGCAGCCTCGTAAATCTCTTGCTCAATGGCTCGGAGTTGATCAGTAAGATTTTTGCTGTAAGCCTCCAGGAAGGGAACGTCGAGGTTTACTCCCTCTAGCTCAATGTTTTTCAGCACCGGAATCAGCGGTGCCTCGATGGTTTCGTAGAGCTCAACCAGGCCTTCTTCCTCCAGTTCCGGCCAGAGGGCTTGGTAGAGGCGTAGGGTGATGTCGGCGTCTTCACAGGCGTAATCGACCACCTTGTCGAGGGGTACTTGCCGCATGCTTAGCTGCTTTTTACCCTTACCGATCAGGTTCACGATGGGGACCGGCTTATAGTTGAGGTACTCCTCGCTGAGCAGGTCCATTTTGTGCCGCTTGTCGGGGTGGAGCAGGTAGTGCATCACCATCGTATCGAGTAGCTTTCCACCAACGGGCGCACCGTAGCGTTCCAGCATCGTGAGGTCGTACTTGATGTTTTGGCCCACTTTTTCCGTTTCGGGATCGGCGAAGACGGCGGCAAATTCAGCGACAATAGCTCGGGCCTCCTCCTGATCTTCAGGGATGGGAACGTAGTAGGCTTCGCCCTCTTTCCAGCTGAAGGAAATACCGACCAACTCGGCGGACGTAGCGTCCAAACCGGTGGTTTCGGTGTCGAAGGCAAAGAGTTGCTGATCGGCGAGTTTGGCAATTAGGGCAGCACGTTCTGCGGGGCTTTCGGCTTTGCGGTAGTCGTGCTCGGTGTTGCCGAAATTGTGATCGGCAATAGCGTGGGCTGGCGGTGCTTTGAAGCGGTCGGAGGAGCTGGGCGCGGCCGCAGGTGCCGTGCCGGTTGCGGCAGCAAAGAGGTCGCCTTGTTGTCCGGGGGCGGGCGTCTTTGGCTGTCCCAGAATCTCATTAGCCAGGCTGCGGAATTCTAGATCGCGGAACACATCGGTCAGGTGTTCGCGGTCGAAAGGCTCGATGCGGTAGGCCTCTTCGTCGAAGGTGATCGGTACGTTGATGTCGATCGTAGCCAGCACTTTACTCAGCAGGGCTTGTTCCCGGAACTCCTTGAGGCGCTCCTGGTTTTTTCCTTTGATCTCGTCGGCGTGATCCAGCAGGTTTTCCAGGTTGTCGTAAGCCTTGATAAATTTCTCCGCCGTCTTCGGCCCAATGCCGGGTATTCCGGGAATGTTATCGACCTTATCCCCAATCATGCCCAGCATATCGATTACCTGGGTGGGCCGCTCAATACCCCATTTAGTTTTGATTTCCTCTACCCCCAGGATGTCGATGCCGTTGCCCATCCGGCTGGGTTTGTACATGTAGATGTTCTCTTCTACGAGTTGACCGTAGTCTTTATCCGGGGTTACCATGTACACCTCGAAGTCCTGCTTTGCTGCTTGTTTGGCCAGGGTGCCGATTACGTCGTCCGCCTCGAAGTTGTCGATTACGATAATCGGAATGTGGAAGCCTTGCAAGATTTGGTGAACGTAGGGAAAGGCTACCGTAATGTCCTCCGGTTGTTCTTCGCGGTTGGCTTTGTAGTCGGGGGCAATCTCGTTCCGGAAGGTCGGGCCGGAGGGGTCGAATACGACCGCTAGGTGGGTGGGCTCCTGCTTCTTCATTAGGTCCCACAGTGTACGCGTAAAGCCCATCATTGCCGAAGTATTGATCCCCTTACTGTTGATCAGTGGGCGATTGATGAAAGCAAAATGCGCCCGGTAAACTAGGGCGTGACCGTCGAGGAGGAAAAGTTTTTTCTTGGTGGGTTGGGACATGGGGCTAAGGTACGGTTCTCCGGGTTTTTGATCTGCAAAGCAGAAATTGTACTGCTGAATGGCCCTTAGTTGTGCCTCAACGGGCCAGTTATTCCATACGTAGCACGCTAGATTCATTAGTAAGTTGCTGATAATGAGTATCTTACAATTTTTTTGCAAATAAGATCAATTAATTGATCTTATTTGCAAGTATTTTCGTAAAATAAGACCAAATGATTAATGATGTCTGAATTGAGCATTCCGGAAGCACAAATTATAGAACGACTTAGAGTTGATAATCCCTGGTGGCAAGAGGAGCAGATACTGGCCGGATGAGCGAATCCCGGTCGAGGAGCTGAAGCTCGCGGACGGTCCACGCGGTCTTCGGCTCACCGCACGCGCCTTGATCCGCTGGGTGAAGGACGTCGCGGGGCGCTGGATCGACTACGACCCGACGTGGCTCATCGAGATCGCTCGGGACCGGGACGCGCGCGTCGCGAGAGCGCTCAGCGCGTGCACGCGCGCGCGTCTTGCCAGCGATTCCGTGATCGAGTTCGTCGACCGGGCTGCCGAGGAGTACGCCGGGGGGAGGCGCGAGTCGGGCTCGCTCGTGCGTCTCGACCATCCCGAGGAAGGCCCGGTCCTCCTGTCGGTACTGCGCGATGGGCAGATCTCCCACGCGACCTTCGGCTCCGAAGCGTGACGGGGGCGCGGGTGTGAGGAGAAGAGCGCTGGAGCGTGCTCCTGACGGCCGCTGTCGGCCGCACCGGGCCCGAAG
>JBCDGT010000370.1:0-4569 GCA_038750915.1 Bacteroidota bacterium | reverse complement strand
TTGTCCCTGATAATTAAGCTTTTAGACAAAAAATAGGCCTAAGGGTTGCGGCAGGTCGCTTTTATTTCACAATTGTGACGCCTGCTTTCAAATAAACCCGTGATAACAAATAACTCCCGTGTGATTTAGAAGGGAAGGTCATCGGTTGCCTCTGCGGAAGGCTCTTCACCAGCAGAGGGGAAATCACTGAAATTTTCCGCTTCGGGTGCCTTAGCGGCGGGAGCGGTACTAAGGCTTTCTACCCGCCAAGCGTTCAAGTTAGTGAAGTATTTCTCTTGCCACTGGCGGCCACGAAGATCGAAGTGGACTTTGATTTCATCCCCTTCATTATAATCATCAATGATGGCCGTACGATCTTGGGTAGTTTGAAATTTAACGAAGTTGTCGTACTGACTTCCGTCGTTAGTCTTAATGACAAAATCCCGCACCCGGAAAGATTCTCCTTTGGTTTCGGTTTCATATTTCTTTACGAGGGTACCAGTGATTTCGAAAGACATAAGTTGATGTTTAGCGGTTGTTGATTTTTGGGAATAGTGGTTGCTATTCTATATGGTTTTAGCGGCGCCTACACTCCGTAAATGAAGCCAGGCGAAAGTAAGTAAAAACCCTGGTTTTAATTTAGTCCTGGGTTTTCTCACAAGCGCCTACACAGTTGCCGTAGAGGTTTAGGGAGTGGGAAGTAACCTCGAAATGGAGAATCTCTCCCATCATATTCTTGATTTGCTGCACGCGTGGATCACAGAACTCAAGCACCTTACCACAATTGTTACAGATCAGGTGATCGTGCTGTTTGTAGCCATAGCTCTTTTCGTATTGCGCTAGGTTTTTACCGAATTGGTGTTTTTTTACGAGGTCACAACTGACTAACAACTCCAGGGTATTGTAGACGGTAGCCCTAGAAACTCGGTAGTTGTTTGTCTTCATGTGGATGTAGAGCGACTCGGCGTCGAAGTGGTCGTCTCGATTATAGATTTCTTCCAGGATCGCGTATCGTTCGGGCGTACGACGGGCCTTACGCTCCTTCAAATGGTTGGAGAAGATGTCCTTTACGGTCTCGAAGTCGTTAGTCGGATTGGATTGCATACGTTGTCTGGTTACCTGCCGTCAATAGCTATTCTACTCGGGAAACGGTTGAGATGTACTCTAAGTTTTTGAGGGCCTGTACGGCGAGGTAAAGTTGGTCGGTATTTCGTACCAGGAGGCTGATATTGGCTTCGAAGAAGCCATCGTGGCCTTTGATGCTGAAGCTGCGGATGTTCAGATCCATTAGGGTGATCTCGTGGCTGATTCGTTCGATGACGCCCGTTCCACTGTCCAAACCAGTCATCCGCAAGTTTACGACGAAACTACTCTCACTGGTACTTCCCCATTCCGCTTTCATGACCCGGTAACCATAGTTAGCCATCAGGTTCTGAGCGTTGGGGCAAGTGCTTCGGTGAATTTTTAGGCCGGCGTTGGCCGTTAAATAAGCAAATACCTGGTCTCCCTGTACGGGATTACAGCAGGAGGCCATAGTGTATTCAAATTGGTCGCCGGGCTCTCCGTTAATGAGCAATTTAGAGTGTCCCCGTTCCCGGTTGGCGGGGTTGCGTTTCCGACCAGTAGGCGCTGATACCTGTTCTTCTTCCTCGGGGAGCGCTACGGCTTTGGCCACCAATTTGCCATTCTCAATGATGAAGGGTTCTAGTACCTGAGCAATCGTCATTACCTCCTCAGAAATATTATAGAAGAGATCTACGTGGCTATTATTGGTATGGTGTTTGGAAAGCACCTCGATGGCTTCCCTGGTATCGTCGATCCGGAGGTTCTTGAATTTGCGGAGCAGCGCTTCTTTCCCCAGTTCGCCCCTGGCTTTCCGCTCTGCCTTGAGGGCTTGGCGGATTTTAGCCTTGGCTTTACCGGTCTTCACCATTTTTAGCCAAGCCTCCTTTGGGGTTTGTTGTTTGTTAGTGACCACCTTTAGGCGGTCGCCATTTTGGAGCTCATAACTGAGCGGGACGATTTTCTCGTCGCGGAGCACACTCTGACAGTGAAAACCTACCTCAGTGTGTACGCTGAAGGCAAAGTCGAGCGCCGTTGATCCTTTAGGCATGGTTTTCATGTCACCGTCGGGCGTCCAAACGTATACCTCCTCGTTGAAGAAATTGTTGGCTCGGAAGTCTCCTAGAAACTGCACGGTGTCACTATTCGGGTCATCGAGGATGTCGCGCACGCTGTCAAACCATTGCTCGTATACGTCTGGTTGGTTACTTACCCCCTTATACTTCCAGTGGGCAGCAAAGCCCCGCTCAGCGATTTCATTCATCCGCTCGCTGCGAATTTGTACTTCGACAAAGCGAGCATCCGGGCCGGCAACGGTCGTATGCAAGCTTTCGTAGCCGTTGGACTTAGGAATAGTCACCCAGTCTTTTAGCCGCTCAGGGACACCCTGGTAGACGTCCGTTACTACGCTGTAAGCTCCCCAACAGGCTAGTTTTTCCTTTTTAACTGGTACGTCAACGATGATGCGGACGGCGAACAAGTCATAGATCTGCTCGAAGGGGACCTGCTTTTTCTTGATCTTATTCGCAATGCTGTAAATGGATTTTGGGCGCCCGAAAATTCGGTACTCAAAGTCCAGCTCATTCAAACGAGATCGTAGGGGTTCGATGAACCGCTCGATGTATACTTCTCGGGAAGCCTTGGTTTCCTGTAGCTTCCGGGCGACCTTATTGTACTCGTCCCTTTCCAACACTTTCATACAGAGATCGAGAAACTCGGAGCGAAAATTATAAAGCCCCAGCCGGTGGGCGAGCGGTGCGTAGATATAGCTGGTCTCAGCGGCGATCTTGAACTGCTTGTGCTCCGGCATACTTTTGATCGTCCGCATATTGTGAAGGCGGTCAGCCATCTTGATGAGCACGATGCGCACGTCTACGATTAGCGTGCTAAGTACTTTTTTGAAATTCGCAGCTTGCTGGCTTTGGTTGGTATAGGCACTGTCCAGTTTAGTTAGGCCGCCTACCATTTGAGCGATTCGGTCACCAAATTCCGCTCGAATATCATCTAGGCTTACCGGGGTGTCTTCTACAACGTCGTGGAGCAAGGCGGCACAAATAGCTGTGGGTCCTAAGCCGATCTCTTCGGCGCAGATGCGGGCCACGGCGATTGGGTGGTACATGTAGGGCTCCCCGGATTTCCGGCGCTGGTAGCGGTGGCTATAATTGGCCAACTCATAGGCACGCAGCATCTGTTCGCGGTCTACCACGTTCGGCTCCGTCTGCAGGGTCCCGATCATTTCTTCGTAAGCACTCCGCAAGCCGGTTTGTTCTTCCGTGCTGGTCTCAATTACTTCCGCCATTAATCACGTGCTGAGGTTGACAATTAGGGTGAATCCACATATATAACAAAGTTGCAAGAAAAAGGGCGCAAAACCTACTCCAAATTTAACAAGTATGATATTTAGTAAGCAGAGGCGCGGCCGCAGGTGCATGGCAAGGACCAAAGAGAAAAATATCTTACTGAAAAGTTAAAATGATTGCATTTCGCCAAAAACAAGCTATTTTGAGAGTCCGGCGTAAAAAAATCAATTTTTTCTCGCACCTGGCGTGAACCTCCCAGTTAGAAGAAGCAAATAAGCGCACGGAGCAGGTGCCGATATCTACACACCCATTACATCAAATTACTCTCTATTCCTTCAGAATTTTACCCATCATGAAAAGCTTCTTCTTCACGACCGTCTTTACGCTACTCTTCTTTACCAGTCTCTCCGCTCAGGACGCTAAAGAAGATCTCCGCATCTTCCCCAACCCCGTCAATACTGCCTTTGAAATCGGTCCCTCCGATCGGGTCGCGACTATTCGCGTCATCAATATGGTCGGCCGCGAGATCCGGACCTTCGAATACGCTGCCGGCCAGCTCTACGATGTTGCTGATCTACTCCCAGGCATGTACCTCGTTCAGCTCCAAGGGAAAGACGAAAAAGTGATCCATACCCAGCGGATCAAAAAGAACTAATCATTTCTCATTTCATACCTATTTCAGCGTATTTCCACTACGTCTCCCTGTGTCTCTCTAAACACCGAGTTTAAATTAGTAAGCCCACCGGAAGTTATTTCTGGTGGGCTTCTTTCGATTTATGAAGCAGCTACTTTTATACCGTTAATTAGGAGCAAAATCAGACTAGAAATGCCAATTTTACGCCCTCGACAAACTCAGGCATCGAGCGAGAGTGATAATTTCCGTCCCCAAAACGCGCGTTGGGGCGTTGTCTGGACGGAAAAGACTAAATCTTGCCGGACGCCGAGCGTGTCGAGGCGATTTTACTACATTCTCTATTGTTTTGCTCCCGATCCACATTTATAGTACTTAGTTACCGTAGCAATCAAATCAAGAACCATAGGGTCACGGTTGGTAAATTTGCTTTTTTAAAATGGTGCAAAAGTATCTTTAGCCCCTTCTGGAACACTCCAACGTTGGCGGGCGGTGGCTTTTTCTGGCACATCAGCGTTGGGGGCTGAGCCGTCAGAACTACCGTAGCTACTTGTACCGCCTCGGGGGATCTGCATACGGTCGCCGTATAACCATACT
>JBCDGT010000369.1:0-4573 GCA_038750915.1 Bacteroidota bacterium | reverse complement strand
TCTTGTCCGATCCCTGAGGCCAAGCAACACCGCTCCGATTATGGTTTGCTGACGGATTTCGATATGACCTTGGTAGTCATTACGCTGGAAGACGGCCGCCAGGGATTTGGGGAAGGGAAGGCCGCAGTGGGCTCTTCGGGGGCTTGTTCCAGTATTGTCACCTGTGTGGAAAAGGAGTTGGCTCCGCAACTCGTCGGGCAAGATCCCCGCCGGATCAACGAACTATGGGAGCGGATGTATAACGGTACGCGCGATCACTACGCTTTAGCACGTGGAAGGGTATTTCCCATTCTAGGCAATCGTGGCATCCACATTGCCGCGATGAGCGGGGTGGATATGGCTTTGTGGGATTTGCTGGGTAAGGACTTGGAAGTACCAGTAGTACAATTGCTCGGCGGTGCCATGCGGGACCGCATGCCCGCCTACGCCAGTGGCGGTTGGCAAGGAGTAGGTGGAATTGGGGAACAACTATTGGGGTACACCGAAAAAGGGTTTCAGGCCGTCAAAATGCGGGTTGGGGTGATGGATGGTAATATAGCCACTAGTGTCGCCCGCGTTAGAGCAGCCCGTGCGGCTTTAGGACCTGATATAAAAATCATGGCAGATGCTCATGGGACTTTCAGCGTCCCCGAAGCTAAACAATTTTGTCGTGGTGTAGAAGACGAGAACCTATACTGGTTTGAAGAGCCCATTTCGCCAGATAATAAGCGGGGAACAGCCGAAGTTCGCGCTGCCACTAGTACGCCGATCGCTGCCGGTGAAAGTGAATTTACTCGTTTCAATATCAGAGAACTGATTGATCTGAGGGCGGTGGACGTCGTCCAGCCAGATGCGGCGATCATCGGTGGCATCACCGAAGCCTGGCGGGTGGCCGGCTTAGCAACTACCTATCAACTCGAACTGGCTCCTCACTGCTGGGGATCTGCTTTTAGTTTTATGGCGGGTGTAGCCGTTGCTTTTGCCAGTCCTGCTGCCGCCATCATTGAGTTTTCTTCCGGCGGCAACCCTATGATGTACGATCTTGTCAATGAACAAATCAAAGCCGAAGACGGGGACTTACTGGCCCCAACTGCCCCCGGGCTCGGACTGTCTCCCAACTGGGATTTCGTCAAGGAATATCGACAAGTACTCTGAATGCTTAAAAGTATTCTTCCCCGATAAAGGGAAGCAGAAAAGGACTAAAGTACCAATATAACATTAACACCAACGGACTAAATCATGGCTGAAATCAACCACGTCACCCTTATCGTCAACGAACTTGAACCTGCGGCAGAATTCTACGAAAAGGAATTCGGACTAGAGCCGGTAGCGGCCTTCGTCTTTGATTACCCGACGGCTTTCTTTAAATTTAAGAATGGTCAGCAGCTCCACCTTTCTGAGTGGAAAGATGAGCAGTCCTTCCGCGGGCATCTCTGTATTCAAGTGGACGACTTCAATGCTACTTTCCACCGGATGAAAGAACTGGGTATAGTCGATGTAGCGCCCTGGGGCAACGTCCGGCAATTACCTGACGGCGCCATGCAGATGTTCGTACGGGACCCTTCGGGCAACCTGATCGAGATTACCTCTCACCCTTCGGTAAAAGACACCATCGATTCTACCATTTTTGAAGATGCCTTGTTTAAGCCCGGTCTCTACGTCTCGGGGCGAAACGATTTCCGGGGCTACAAGGCCGAAGGAGCGACGCTGTATACGGGAGAATAGTATTGGTACTTTGGTCTATTGGTACTATTGGTCCATTGGCCTTAAATATTTTCTACGATGTGGAATGTTTTACTACTGGAAACGATACCTCCGGAGGCGAATCAACGGCTCCGAGCAAAGGCAAGTGTTTGGTTAGCGGAGACGCCAAAGTCCGGTCCGATTATTGCCCGCGAACACGATATTCACGCCATCGTCACCCGGGGGAAGGGAGATGTTTCTCGGGAGTTACTTGATCTTTGTCCGCAGCTGCAAGTCATTGCGCGATGCGGGGTGGGTTTGGATAACGTAGATGTGGCTTACGCTACCACCAGAGGGGTAAAGGTCGTCAATGCACCGGGTAGCAATGCCGATACGGTAGCTGAGCATACCTTGGGTCTCATGCTGAGTCTGCAACGGCAAACCTATGCTTCCGTTGCCGCAGTAAAAGCGGGGAATTGGGATTTTCGTAAAACCTACGGCGGTGATGAAATTCGTGAGAAAACGCTTGGCATTCTTGGCTATGGCAACATCGGTAAAAGGGTGGGGGATTTAGCACGAGCCTTCGGGATGCAAGTATTGCATTGGGCGCGGCCGCAGGTGCTAAACCAGGACGAAGGAGCCATCCAGAAGTTAGCCGAATTATTCGCTCAGTTAGATATCCTAAGCTTGCACCTGCCGCTTACTGAGGCGACTCGGAATCTGCTCTCCGCAGAGATGCTCACTCACTTGCGCCCTCACGCCTTAATCATTAATACCGCTCGTGGAGGAATTATTGACGAAACTGCCTTGTTGCCGGCTCTCCGGTCAGGCCAAATCGGCGGCTACGCTGCGGATGTCCTTGCGGAAGAACCACCCGCAGCGGATAATCCACTGCTCTCCCTACCCAACGTACTCATTACACCACACTCGGCTAGTTTGACGGCTCGGACTTATAATTATATGTGCGTCCTTACGGTGAACAACACGCTTGATTTACTTGCTGGAAAAGCTATCGATAAAAAGTATATCTTCAACCGAGCAGAATTAAAAGTCTGAGACCTTATCTCCAAGAAACTTTAGCCTTAAGTTGATGGAGGAATAGTCTACAGTAGAACGCGGAGCTGGAGGTCCGGGCTCCTTGTTAAAAAACTAGATTAGCAACAGACTAAAGAACTAAAGAACCAATCCATCATGCACCTTTCCATACACAACTGGATGCGCGCTGAGCCGCTCGCAACTACTTTGGCACGCATTGCTTCCCTGGGCTACCAATCTTTGGAAATTCAGGGGGCTCCGCAGCTTTATGACCTTGGGGTAGTGAAAGCGCAGCTGGCGGAACACGGTCTACGCTGCTGGGGAAGTGTTACTCTGATGGAGGACGGTTTGAACTTGATGTCTAGTAGCCCAGAGGAGCGGAAGAATTCCGTAGCCTACATCAAAAGCCTGATTGATATGGTCGCTACACTAGGAGGTGAAGTACTTAGCGTAGTGCCTGGAACGGTCGGTAAGATCGTTCCGGACGGCCGTCCGGAAGTAGAGTGGGAACTGGCGGTTGCGGGAATGCAAGAAGTCTGTGCCTACGCCGACGATCACGGCATCCGGGTCGGTATTGAACCCATCAATCGTTTTGAAACCTACTTTGTCAATCGGGCTGAACAGGCCTATGCGCTAGCCGAAGCCACGGGCGGTAACTGCGGCGTCTGTCTCGATATCTTTCACATGAACCTAGAAGAAGCGGATTGGGAAGCCTCCCTGCGCCGCTGCGCTAACCGCCTCGTCAACTTCCATGTAGCTGATAACAACCGCCTGGCTCCTGGGATGGGCAGCCTCGATTGGCCGAAGATCGTTTCGGTTTTAAAAGACGTCGGTTACGACGGAGCGCTATCTGTAGAGTTTTGCCCGCCCCTGGATCGTACACCCGCTAACCCCTTTCCCGGCAGCGTAGACGAAAACCCTGAAGGACTCACCCCCGAACAACTCAAGTTCCTAGAAGACCACGGTAGCTCAGCCTTTTCCGAAGCCTTTTATACTGATCTGACGCGGAAGAGTGCTGAGGTGTTGTTGCCGTTACTGTAAAGGAGTGGATTTTTCGGGATAGTGTATCTACCGCAAAACCTCCCCTAAGTCTTTCTTGTTACCCAAGGAATCAAGTACTACTAAACGAGCCCGATCTTCGGCATCCACGTAAATTTTTATCCGTTCTCGCCCTTTGGAATCAAAAAGAAAGAGGCCGACTTCTTCGTTTTCCTCTCGGCCCAGGAATAATCGGTACGTGTCAATCTCTTCGTTGAGTAAGCGAGTATACTTAGCCAATTTCTCCTTTTTTTCGGCTTCTTCCTCGATCGTCTTGAGTTCTTTTTGAATGTTTTTAATGAATTGATAGCGGGTGATGGAATCAGAGCGTTCCCGGAAATACATGCCGTACCACCGCTTGATTTCATCGCCCTCATAGTATTCATCCTTCATGATGGCCATAACTTGGTCGTTATTCATCTGGTCGAAAGTGATACCCTGGATGCTGGAAGAGTCCGTCCCGTCGTAATATATCCCACCAACTTCATCTCCCGTACGATTGAAGAACATGATTCCAGGAAGGTCACGTTCAGTTTCGTTCGTGTCGATGGGTTTTCCGTTATGGGTAGCCAGCGCTTGGCGGGCAGGATTACTGATGGACATATATAAGTGACCGTCTGGGCCAACGATACTAAGGCGTTCTGCTTTGATCTCTTCTTGAATTGCTGTGTTTCCTTGCTGGCGAGTGGTGAAAACAAAATAGAGTAAGAATAACAACAGGGCGGTGTTGATTAGGGGCAATACTTTCATAGTAGTTGTGCTGTAATGGATTTTGGCGAGTTAGTCTCGGCAGGAAGGACTGGGATAGTGATCATAAGTTGCATTTTCCGCTGGCTTA
>JBCDGT010000368.1:0-4581 GCA_038750915.1 Bacteroidota bacterium | reverse complement strand
GGGTAGGTGAAAGATAATGAAGGCTTTAATTGGGAGGCCCGCCCGTAAATCAAGGGAAGGGATACCTGCGTCCTTGGGTAACTCTGCAGTAAGAGCTAGGCGATAAGTTTGATTAGCGGATATCTGGTCGTCTTCGATTACGTACGTAAGGCGGACGCTTTTCACCACCTGAAAATTATCGACTCGATCCGTGAGCATATCACGGGTGTGGGTACGGAAAGGCTGGTGGCCGGGCGTACTCCAACTTTTTTGCCCCAGGACCAAAACGGATTGGTCGTGGAAAAGCGAATCGTCTCGCCAGAGGTCATACTGATTACGGCGGTACTGGACGTCGGTGAAGGTCCAGGCGGGCTGGCCAGTATGGAATTCGTAAAGCGATGCCAGCCGGTAGCTGTTTTGGACCATTACGGGGAGGCTGCCCGCCCGCTCCGCCAGCTGTTCCGTCCATGGCTGGTGGTCAAAGGGCTTGTCAAAGGGGAGCCATTCTCGGGGGGTAACCAACAAGAGGCGGGCCAGGGCGAGAATACCAATAGTGACTAGGCTTAGGCTAAGCAAACGGCTTTGCCAGGCTGGAAAGCGATCGCGAGTGGCGCGAAAGGTTAAGAAAACCAATGGAATACTGAGTAAGGCAGTCCACTGGGCTTCCGTACCGCCCTTGGTCGTGGTATACAGGAAAAAGAGGAGGAAGCCGACCACGAGCCAACGGCAGGCGACACCGAAGCGGTCGCGGCCAGCATCTTTGCGGAAAGTTTGCCAGTAATGCCAGAGGAGCAGCGGGCTAAAAATGACCAGTTGGTTGAGGAGGTACTCTAGGGTGAAGCTTATTTCGTAAGCATCATCTCTACCGCTAAGGTGGTAGCGGAAGGAGGGGAAGTCATTGGCGTACTGCCAGTAAAGGTGTGGTACGTAAAGAGCAACACCACCCAGAGCAGCCACCCAGGCGCCAGGTTGCCGGAGGAGCCAGAGCAAGTGGGGGAGAACGGTGAAAAAGATCAACATGACGCCATGGTACTTGCTGTACAGCAAACCCGCCATGGTCATTCCCCATAAAGCACCGTTGCTTAGACTTGGTTGGTCGAGGAAGCGTCGATAGGCTAATAGGTATAGGACCGTAAAAAGTAGTAGGGGGCCGTCTGGGGTGGCAATAAAGCCGTATACATTCAGAAAAGGTTGGGCAAACACTAAAGCGGCGGCTAACCACAACAGCTGGCCACGAGGGCGCTCCAGAAGGTACCACATACCACCGATGGTCAGGGTGGAGGCCAGCACATGACCGAAACGAAGGCCTAAGGCACCGGGAAGCCAATCTTTCCCTAAACTGATGAGCATGGCGACTGCTGGTGGGTGGTCGAAGTATCCCCAGTTTAATTGCTGGGCGTACATCCAGTAATAGGTCTCGTCGGCATCGAGCGGCGAGAAAGCCGCCTGGAGGAGGTTAATCGCTAGCCAGATGAGGAGGAACCAGTACGGGGCAATTTCTTTTTTTAGCACGATCGCAAAGGTATTTGATATATTAGAGCTAGTTGGGAATGGTCGATAAACTAAATTCTTGGAACGGACCGTTACGTTTAGGTCAGTTCAAGACATAAAGGCTCGATAAACAACTTTAACTTAGGTTAGCTACCGGGGCTCCCGGCTATTTATGTACATTTGTCCGTCCCGATGTTTTTGTTCGGAACCTATAGTATCCCAAAATCAGTGCAGCAACATATGCGGTTATTCCTTACCCTTTGCCTCGCCTTCACTTGTGCCCTTGGTCTTCAGGCGCAAGACATTCACTTTTCCCAGTTTTACATGTCTCCTCTCAACCTCAACCCGGCGATGACGGGGGTGATGAACTGTAACAGTCGCATTGCGGTCAACTACCGCAGCCAGTGGGCTTCGATTCTGGGCTCTAATGCTTTCCAAACCTATAGCGTTAGCTACGACCAGCGGGTAGCCGTAGGGCGTAACGACTTTTTTGGTATCGGCGGAACGTTCTGGGGCGACCGGGCCGGTCAGGCGGATTTTGCTACCACCACGGGTAAGGTATCCTTGAGCTACAGTAAAAAAATGGGGGGAAGCCGGAAATACGGCAACTATCTCGTAGCCGGTGTTGAAGGGGGTGCTGCCCAGCGCAGCCTCAACTTCCTCGCATTACGCTGGGGAACCCAGCACGATGGTGCGGGTGGCTTTGACCCCAACGCCGTCAGCGGGGAAGATGGCTTCGACCGTGATCAGTTCCTGTTTGCTGACCTGGCTGCCGGATTGCTCTGGTTCATGGTTTTCGATGAACACAATAGCCTCTACCTCGGGGGCGCTTTCCATCACCTGAACCGCGCTAACCAGAGCTTCAATAGCTCTGAAGACGAACTGCTTTACAGCCGCTACACAGTACACGCCGGTGGTGAATTCATGCTCGGCCAACGTTTCGGCGTAGTCCCTGGTGTGATCGTTATGAACCAGGGGCCCAGCTTCCAGGTGAATGCCGGTACCAACGTAAAATTCTTGCTGGATGGCGGCCGTAACCGCAGTACCCAATCTTTCCAGGTTGGCTTGTGGACGCGCATCAGTAATCGCTATGACTCTAGCGTACTCACCGATGCTTTAATCTTGAGCACGCGCTTCGACTACGAAAACTTCGCGCTCGGCTTTAGTTACGACATCAACACCAGTACGCTGAATACCGCAACCGATGGTAACGGTGGTTTCGAGCTTTCGCTGCAGTATAAGATTTGTGGTGGTCAGCGTCGCGGCGTTTACTGTCCTCAGTTTTAAAATAAGCTGGTAGCTAAGTAAAGGTATAGGTTGCACCTTTAGTGCATACTGCTTACCTTACTACCTACATTCAATAAATCGGATTGGCCTTTCTACATTACCAAACGACACTTAAACACAACATATTCATCTCAAAACAAGTACTCAATGTTCGGTAATAACAACGGTAAAGACGCCAAAACTACCAGTAGCTCTACAACTTCGAGTAGCAGTAATAGTGGGAGTGGTGGTGTGAATACGATTGATAAAAACACCAAGCTGGAAGGTAATATTACCGCAAATGGTAATATTCGTATAGATGGCACCCTGATCGGTAACCTGAAGTGTGAAGCTTTACTCGTAATTGGTCCCAAGGGAAATATCGAAGGTGACGTTACCTGCGTAAAGGCCATCATCGAAGGTCGTTTCAAGGGCAACCTGATCGTCAAAGAAGATTTAACCCTGCAAGCTACTTCCAAGATTTACGGAGACGTAAAGGCTAAGAAAATGGCCGTCTTGGGTGGCGCGGAAATCAAGTGCACCTGTACGGTTCCTCACACTGGTGGAGGTAACGGCAATAACGGTACCCACAAAAAGCAGGGTAATCCGTTGAAGCAGCAGAAGCAAGGTGTCAACGCTTAAAGAAGAAGATAAGGAGGAGATTCGGAAAAGCTCTCGTAAGTGGCTGAAGTACAGCGGCATGGGCTTTCAAATGATCATCATCATTCTCGTGTTTACCTACGCCGGTGTTTACCTTGATGAGTATATGGGCTGGGCTCCTTACGGAACGATGGTCCTGAGTCTTATTGGGGTAGCTAGCGGCTTGTACGTAGCTTTGCGTGACTTCCTCTAAGTTTTCCTAATGACGTATTCCCGGTTTTTTAGCCTATTGGCCATTTTCACCCTCATTGCTTTAGGTGGGGTGGCTGCTGCGCACGCTCTGCTGCCGCTTGCTTACGCTGTTCCCTTATCCAGTGTAGCAGTTGTACTGCTTTTGGTCCTTTGCATTGGTATCTTCTGGTTGGGAAAACGTACGGCCACCTCGGAGAATAAATTTCTCTTCGGCAACGTGTTTATGGGGGTTACCATGCTCAAGCTTTTCCTGTGCGGCGGACTCATCGGCGCTTACATCTACCTGGGTAATCCGGAGAATAAGTACTTCGTCATTCCTTTTTTCTTCGCCTATTTGGTGTACACCGTGCTGGAGATCGTCTGCCTGGTAAAACTGGCGGCGGAGGGGAGGTAGGGCTGGTGATTGGTAATTAGTATTTGGTAGTTAGGACGCAACTTTTACCAAATACTAACTACCAACTACAAAAAAAACAGGGCGCGGCCGCGGGTGCCTTGTGCGGATAAGAAAGGCAGAAGTGTACCTTCGCGGCATGAAAATATATGCCTTTTTATCCCTGTTTATTCTCCTCAGCTGTGCAGGGGGAGAAGCGCCGACTACAGAGTCCCATGATCCGGTCAGCCAGGAGGTTGTTGCTGACACGGCGATTCTACCATCCATAGCACCTGCGCCCCCGCCCAAAGTCCTTACTGACTCTATTCCTCGTATTCCAAGTATTGCCTACTTAACGGGGAGGTTCAAGCCGGAAGAACACCCCGACTTTGTGAAGGTGGCCGCGAAATATACCGATGGTGACCCCTACGTATTACACCGGGAAACCTACGCGGCTTTCGAGCGCATGCATGCCGCGGCTGCGGCGGATAGTATTCAGTTAGTGATCATCTCGGCAACGCGCGATTTTGCGCGGCAAAAGTGGATTTGGGAACGTAAATGGAAAGGCATCACCCTGCTGGAGGGTAAAGAAAAAGCCAATGTGGTGTACCCTGAACCAGTGG
>JBCDGT010000367.1:0-4599 GCA_038750915.1 Bacteroidota bacterium | reverse complement strand
AATTCTGCGAACTTCAAAGAAAGTCGGTGAGAATATATGCGTACTATCGGGAAAAATAGGTGTAAGCATGATGTTAGAACCTGGCTCGAAGTCGCCAACAAACCTTCCTTCACTGTTGGTGTAAATCGGTGGAAAATTTGGAACTCCATTCACCAATAACTGCACACTATCCTGGTAGCAAAATGTATTGGAAAAGCGGACCACCCCAGAAATAGTCACCGTAGATTCATCCACGAAATCAATATTGCCAATGGCCGTCGCGCTGGGGTTGATATTAACCACCCGCTCGCTAGGACGGAATACGTGGGGAGTGGTTGCTTGGCGATAGGCAACGATGGAGAAGGTGGCCTCCGTAATTTCGCCCGTGCCAGTTAGCATGGGGCCATAGTCATCAATCTCCGTGCCTTCGCCTTCGTCAAGTGGAAACCAGACGAGCAAATTACCATCGCCACCATCGATCCCGCTTTCGATCCCATCTCCGGTGAGCGGGCTGGCGTGAATTTGTAAGGTGGGTAGATTAACCAGGGTGTCAAAAAAAGCGACCTCGTCAATCAAACCCGTATAGAAATCCATTGGTGTGTTTCCCCCGTTTGCCGCCAGTTGCCAGGGGGCAGTACCATAATCGGCGCCGATGGTGTATCCTGTAAGTGTGCTAACCAAACTGCCATTGTTGTAGTATGCTACTTCGTTAGTCCCCCCATTCATCAGCAAGGCGATGTGCTGAAAATCATTAGTAGCTGGCCCGAGGGTTTGGGTGTTTCCGTTGAGGGTGAGCTGGAAAAAACCATTTTCGATGAATAACTCAAAAGCTGTTCCCTGGCTCAGTAAGGTTTGCCGCGACTGCACATCAAAAGGCTGAACTGAAATTTCTATTGTCGCGGTGTCCGGTAAGTCGAAAGTTGTCAAGTTGGCGTAGGATTCAAACGCGCCGTTGAACTCAATTGAAGTGTGCTGGTAAAAATTCTTGGCTGCCTCGGCCTGAAAGGTCTGCTCCTCGCTGTAGTTGATACCTTCAATGGCGTAGTAGCCACCCACGTCAGTCATACCGCCATTCAACACACCAGCGTCATCGTCGGAAAAGGTAGCACCTTCAATGGCAGCGTGCAATTCGTTTACACTGATGTCAAAGGCGCGGTCACCCATACCTTCGTCAAATTTCCAGTAGCCAACCAAGCCGGGGGTTAAACTGGAGGCCGTAATATCTTTGCCCAGCAGAATATCGGTTTGCGTTAGTGGTTTATTGTAGATTCTAACGTCGTCAATCCCTCCCGCAAAATAGCTGCTTTGATCTCGGTTGGACCCAATATGGAACAGGGCCGCCGTGGTATCCATCGCAGCGGCCATGCTGGCCCGGTACATACCATCTACGTAAACGATCATTTTACCGCCGCTGTAGACCATCGCTACGTGGTGCCAGTCGTCGGGATCTTCGTCAAATGTTACTTCAATTTCGTGGGGAGTACCGTCACCAACGCCGGCAATTATGCCTTTGGGAGAACCCGCAGCGGTGGTATGTAGCCAGTAATTCTTATTGAGGTCGCTGCCGAGGTCAATAATACCTCCTTCGTCATTACCGTCCCCAATTTGTACCCAAGCACCCAGCGTCCACATGTCGGTGGGTAGGCTTTCGTCGTAGGATACACAGAGGTAGTCTTGGACGCCGTCAAAGGAAAGACTCTTGCCCACCGTGGGCTCCAGGGTCACGATGGCATTAGCTACCGGATTACCGCTGAAGGTTTCGATTTTACCCGTTACCACGCCGTTGGGATTCACAAAACCAATACTGCTTCCAGGCGAACCAGTACCGAATTGGTTGCGGCCCTGGATGCTGTATTCGTAAAACTCCCCGGCCTGAACGTTGAAGTCGATGAACTGGGTTGTTAAGCCGTCCACCGCCGCAAGGAAAGCGCCGTCGCGTTTGATGATGTAGCCATCGGTGGGTTTGGAGCTCAGGTCATCAGTACTCCAGTTAATCTGAACGCGGTCCGGAAAATCTCCCTGGCTGGCCAGTACCGCCGGTGGCTGGGGCGGGACCAAAAAGCGGGCCCAAAACCCAAACTCGCTGATAAAACCCTGGTTGATGCCACGCCCTACCAATGGCTGTCCAATGGTGTTGTCCGAGCGGTTGGTGAAATTAAAAGCGTTGGTAACACTACCATAGTTGAATAAAACTTCTCCCTGGGCAACTGGTAAGCCTTCTAGCGGATTGCATTCTGTTTCGTTCTGGGCGTGTAGCGGGATCGACCAGAGCAGCAAGGCCACTAGCACCCATAATTGATATACTATTTTTTTCATCTTTTTTCGATTAGCTGTGGGCTGGTTTAGTTTTGACTAACGAAGTAGCAAGGCTGAATCCAAGCCCCATGAGATCAAGAATAATTGCTGAGCAACTCCTCCTCGGAGTGCTTCCCTCCGATGTGTGATTTGCGTAAAACCTCCGCTAATCGACGCGGATATAGATATAGAAATTCATGTTTTTGGGCCGCGCTTCGGCTCCACCTGAGACATTAGAATTGCCCTGCACACTGTGATTATGGTCGCCATTAGTAGAGGAAGTGCGGTTGTCCGATCCTTCAGGAAAGTTGCGCGCATAGTTCTGTACATTTCCAGCATCACTGTTTTCGGAATCGGTTTCGTACCCGATGTTGGTTGTATGATTATGATCTCCGTCAGTACTTGTGATTAGGTCTACATAATGATCGTGCTCCTTATTCTCATCTCCTTGTAGAGTTGCCGGGGCCATTGGGCTTCGATCTGGGTCGTTGCCATCATTATACTCCGTAGCCCGAATAAACAGCCCGCTCATGTCGGGAACATTGGCGTGACCGTAACCGGCTAGCGCAGTACCTGGGATGGCTCTGCCGTCCATAGGGATCCAGCAGTCGCCATTTTGTTCGGCGAACTGGGTGGGGTTGAGGATGGAATATTTAATATCACCCACTTGGCCAGAACAACCTAGTTTGGCTATCGTCTGGGCAGCTTGTACGCTCAAAGCATAGGGGGCATAGGTCATTTCAGTTCTGGGGCTGAGTTCTAATCCACCTACCTCTACGCCCAGGAAGACATTGGTGACGAAATTGGCTTCTACTAAAGGAGTCACCGTCCCCAGATTATGGCTATAAATGCCACCAATCACGTTAACAGTAGCGGTCTCTTCCCACAGCGCAGTACCGCCAATGGGTACGTCGTATAATCGGAAAATAACGCCACGCTCTCCATCCGCAACCGAGGCCCCATTGGCATCTTTCAAGGTGCCTTGAATACTAATAATTGGATCTTGTGCTAGTAAGGTGGTGCTGCCTAGGGACACAGCAAAAATCAGGAGTAAAGAAAAAAAACGGGTCATCTCAAACGATTTTTCATGAGTGAATCAAATAAGAGAAGCTATGGCTTCCTCATTCATATCCCCTCAAGTCGGAAGATGTCCCGCGGGTAGAGACTTTTTTTAACCTAGGCTCGAAGGAGCATTTGGTGGGCTGCCGGAGGGTAAAGAAAACTACCGAGGATCTCACTGATATAGGCCAAAAGATTATAACCTATACCCAGCTAGCAACTGTAGGCCAACGGTTCGGAAGGGGAAAGTTTCTGCTCTTCCGTCAAAGCTGAAGATAAGCTTGCCGCTAAAGCGCGGAGAAAAACCACGGTAAGCTAAACCAAGTAGAAAGACGGTGCTGTTATCAGTGCTGAAATTAGTCGAAGACTGGGTTTCCAAGGCCGTTGGAAGTGGAATGTATAGCCCCCGGCTGGGATCAAAAAAGTGCGTCGTAGTGATCCGGTGTGCGTAGCGAATTTGCCCACCCGTCCTTTGGCGAATTTGTACGCCAAGCAAAAAAGAGAGCTCCTTATAAAGGTGGACAGTAAATCCCATACTCAGACTAAAGTACCTAGCGTCAATTTCAAGGGTACTTTCCTGTTGGCGTACGGAAACGGGGTCCACTCCTTGATTTACCGAGGCAGTTTGGACTAAACTTAAATCGGTAAACCTTCCCCTGGTCTGCCCGAGTCCAATGCCAAAGAACAGGTAGTTTTTACTTAAATTATAACGCTGTGTCCTAATGTTGGTGAGTAAGTTTACCGAGTACCCTAACTGACCCACTAAGTTAAAATCGTCGCCCTCGTAAGGCGTAGCGGCTGTTGCGCGAATGAGCGTATTAGCACCCCCTTCTAGCTCGCCAAAGTAGGGTTTAGTCGATTCTTGCGCGACGCAAAAGTTAGCTAGGAGCCCAATGATAAGGGTGATGAGCGTGGGTAATAGGTGCATAATGGGTTATTCTACTTCGAGGAAAACTGGACCATCAGATGCTTCTAACTGGTAGCTCAGGCTTCTACCATTACTTAATTCATATTGGAAAATCCGATCACTGGTCCACGGAACGAGTGTTGCGTAATCCGGACGATTATTGACCCAAGTGTAACTGAATGCATAATTACTTGCTTGTACATCTGGGTTCAGCGTCGTGGTCTCAAAACCAAGGCCCTGGGGCTTGATTAGGTAAAGTCCCACTTCGGCTAGGGTAATGCCAATCCGAAAATCACAAACAGCATTGGGGCACTGATAATTGAAGTAATGACCGGCATCGTCGAGTTGCTCGTCTCCTT
>JBCDGT010000366.1:0-4601 GCA_038750915.1 Bacteroidota bacterium | reverse complement strand
CCGGAGTTTTACCCGCTCAAAGTGAATTGGACTACGCTCCCTTTCGCACCGGAATCTATTACACCTTTGAAAATACTTTACCCGTACCGGAGTGGTCAACGGAAACACCCCTAATCATTCCATACTTCGAAATGGTCTGGCCCGAAACCTACGGAATAGAGGGGTGGTTCACTGGCTTCAACATAATGCAACCAACGGATATTGAAGGTCAGTATGAATACCGATCCTCCTTTATTGGCGACCCTTCTTTCCAATCCAACGATCAGTCGGTACAGTTGCTTGGGGATGATGGTTTTTTTGAGCTCCATTTTTCTAAACCCTTAGGGGCAACATGGCAAGCCTACGGACCACTTATCGCTAGCGTTGACAGTATTGTTGAAGAAACTTTCTTCGGACTAACCGACAGTGTAAAATACATCGGGATAGAAGACCCAAACAATAGCATTCCAACACGCTCCATCAAAATAAGTAAACAGTATGGCCTCCTACAGACCGTTTTTTTTGCCAATCCCATCGACTATCCCCAGGTCTTTCCCCTAATTGGGATGAGTGATCCGGAAGTTGGTCAAAGTATCGTTACCCCGTATATGATTGGGTTTGTCTTCCAGGGTGATGAATATTACGAAGAAGAAGTTCGGCCCGATGCTCAGAACGGAACTTTAGGGGAAAGGGTTACTCAGCGCGTTTACCGAGCCGGTCTACCAAATTGCGACCCACTTATGGATGCTTCATTTGCTACCTTTTTAGTGCAAGAAATTAGCTTTTTCCGATCTGGCCTCAATGGGGAGCAGTCTGACACCATTCGAGTCCCCCAAAGGTGGGAACACCTATTTATTAATTTCAATCCTGTACCTGAAAATTGGCGGGCACTTCCAGTTGGGACTATCCACCTCTCGGAGGAAGGGGCATTAAGACTAGTGGACAATGCCGCCAATGACTGCCTTGGAGTAGGGAAACGGCTTAGCCATACTTTTCAACCGCTACCGCAACCCAGTAAAAACTATGAATTATCCACTAAAAATTTACCAAGTGAAACATACTACCCTAGAGTAATTTACGGCTCAGACGTCAATCTGGAGGAAGCTAGTAACCGAGAAATCGTTGGTGTTCGCCCGCACGATTTCTCCTGTGGCACCCAATTTAATTTTGATCCGCTTTATACCTCTGTCCGAAATTTTCCCGACGATCCCCGTATCACTCTATCACCAAATCCTACTACTGATTTCGCAATGCTTTCCCTACCGCTAGACCTAGGGGCGATAAGCTATCGTCTTTATGCTGCTTCCGGTAAACTCCTTCACCAATCTGAGCGTGCAGGTGGAAGTCGCAATTTGCGGATGACCGATTTTCCTCCCGGTATCTACACTGTCGTAATCGATGGTGAAAGCGGCCCAATTGCCCGCCGCCGACTGATTGTCCATTAGTGTAACGTTGCCTTCCTCTACCCTCACTCTGCTCAAAATGAAACACCTCGCAACCTTCTTTTTTTGCCTTCCATTTTTATCATTTCTTCTAGCGCAAACCGATACTGTACCCGATTATACCCTCTTCCGGCCGGGGGTGCAGTATTTGTACCAAGATTACAATAATCAAAATAGCCTAGGCATCTACTACAGTCGCTTGGTGGGCCAAAAGTTGGCGGGACTTTCCTCAGACCCTTCCTCTCCCAGCCCCCTTTATCGGTCGATACAGTTCAACCCTACTACTTACGCATTGAAAATCGCTCCTTCCTTCGCCGGTTACCACTTGACCAGTAATGAGACACAAACGGTATTGTACTTTTCCGATACTTCAACCGACGACCGATTACTCCTTCTGCATGCCGCAATGCCGGGAGAAGAGTGGCAAGCAGCCCCTTCCATCAAAGCACGAGTAGACAGCATTCGCCACGAAATGGTCTGGGATTTGCCGGATTCCGTAAAGTACATTTCTTTCAGCGACGCCCGAGCCGACACCCTCCTCACGAAAGCTCCAATTCGCATCAGTAGATCCTATGGCCTACTGCAAGGTGTCTGTTTTTGGGATATGCGGCAACGAGCGCAACCGCTCAAGTTGGTGAGTAGCAGTATGCCAGTTCGTGGGCCGCAACTAATCAGTCCGGAAGAAAGGCTACTTCCTCCAGCGGGGACAAAATTCAGTTTAGAGGAAATTAGAAGTATGGTGCCCAACAATGAACCCTGGTACTTCGCAGTTAAACAGCGCAACCTTAGGGTAATTGATAGCCAAGTTAATGGAGACAATATCACCGTAAATTATGAGGAAAGCTTCGCCAGCTGGAAGATCGGCCAGGAACTCGACGGAACGCCTTACGACGGTTTTCGGGAAGACAGCCTTACGGGACTCTGGCGCTACGATGCTACCTATTTACAGTATTTCCAATATCAGCCGGGAGAGATCATCACTACGGAAGATGGTCTCCGTCTTCTCTACGCTGATCTCCAGCCATGTTTTGGCGTCGGGTTGGGCCTGACCGCCCATTTCTCTCGCATCGATTCTACGACTAATGAATTAATTCCCGATGTTTTTGACGAAACGCCCAGCGGCTTATTTTTTCAACACGCCGTCGGTGGCTACGGCTATTTGGGTGCGCAAAGCTATTTCGACCGCCGACTCCACGCCGTAAGCAGCCCGACCCTCGAATGCGGTAAACCCTTCGACCTCTCCGTCAGCAACCGCAAACTAGTGGATGATGAGCGGATTCGAGTATTCCCCAATCCGGCAAGCTCCGTTGTCTTTTTACAAATCCCACTCGACCTTAGACAGACGGAGGTGCAGCTCTACGCAGCCACGGGCCAGCTTATCCTGAGCACTCCCTGGGCCGTTGGAGATCGGCGGTTAGAGGTTGGCAATCTGCCAAATGGCATTTATACCGTGAATATCCGTAATGCCGATAGGCTTGGGAGTACCCGTCGCCTGTTGATCAATCGATAACCACTTAGCACCTGCGGCATCGCCTGATCGAATTGAAAATTCTTAATTGAGTGTTTAAAATTCAACTTGTTAAATCAAAAATTCTAAATTCTACAGCTGCTTCGCCCCACCAAACTCCATCGCCTCCCCATCCCCAAAGGCGTAGCTTACACCCACTAGCAGAAACCGACCACGGCGGCTGGTACCGAATTGGAGAAAATCCGCTGATTCCCGAGTAGACTGAAACCGCCGGGAGGCAAAGAGATCGCGTACGCTTAAGCTTACGACCCACTTTCCACCACTTAGTTTTTTCCGCAATCCGGCATCCACCCAGCCGGTATCGAAAAATTGGCCTTGGGTCAGGGCGAAGCCACTGCGGTAATGGCCAGAAGCTTCTACGTCCAAACCGGCGGGGAGTTGCAACTTGGCGTTGAGCCGCGCGCGCCAGGGTAAGGTAGAGAAATCAAATACTTGGTCGGCGACCGTCGCCCGGCGGCTTTCGCGCCGGCCGTTTCGGTCGGTACTGACGGTAAGCGACTCCGTCAGAAAAGCTTTCGCGTTGATCTCCAGGCCGCTCACCTCCTGGATACCAAGGTTGAGCGGGCGATTGACGTTGATGCCGTTTTCCAAGAAGATGAAATCCTCAATCGCCCCAGTTGTCCGACGGTGGTAAACACTTACACTTAGGTTGGCTTTATCACCGGTCCAGATTCCCGTCAACTCGCCACCGTCGGTGAGTTCTGGCCGTAAGTCGGGGTTGCCTGTTTCGACGTTGAAATTGTCCCGTAGGTTAAAGAAGGGATTGAGCTCCCATAGGCCCGGGCGGTAGATTCTGCGGCTGTAGCCCAGTTGAAAACTAAGGCCTGAATTGACTTTATAACTCACGTGGCCGGAAGGGAAAAGATTGCGGTACCACCTTTTACTAGCCACGTTGGTCGTTACTAATAGGGTGTTCACTTGGGTTCCCTCCGCCCGCAGGCCGGCCTTCCAGCCCCATTGTTTCCCTTCCAGTCCAAAGGTAGCGTAGGCAGCTATTACCCCTTGATCGAACCGAAAATCGTTGGTCTGATTCGGATCCAGTTCAAAGCTTTCATTAAGGCGGTTCAGCACAACAAAGTCATTCCCCGTGTCGTCCCGATCGTACTGTAGGCCGGCCTCCAAACTTCCTTTTTGACCGACCGGGCGGGTGTAGTCCAATCCAAATACGTAGCCTTTTTGGCCAAAGTCCGTGCGGGTTTGCTGGTCCCCAAAGGCTGCCTGACCTTCCCTGGTGGTCGTCAAAAATTCACTCGACTGGTCTTTCAGAAAGCCATCACCAAGGGCGCTGATCATTAGGGTATGGTCCCGGTCATCGGGACTTTTCAATTGCCGTTGGTAGTGAAGTTCGTAGTGCCATTTGGGGTTGACCGCCTCGGTCGTTTCGTCCCGCCGCCAATCGTCGGCAGCCCCCCCATCGGTGGTGTTCCGAAGAAAATCCTGCTGGCTGAATTCATCTTCCCATTCGTAAGCAAAACGACCGGAAAGGGTAAGCACGTTCGTGGCGTTAAAGTGATAGTCCATCCCTAGGATCAGGTTCAGGAAAGTTTCGTTTTTATCTACTTCTCCCTCACTGGTAACCGTAGTTCCACTATTAATGAATTGATTGCTGCGTCGTTGCGTATTGGGCAGGGTTCGGTAGCCGGCACCAAACT
>JBCDGT010000365.1:0-4611 GCA_038750915.1 Bacteroidota bacterium | reverse complement strand
TGCCGGCCGAGGCCTACGACGCCAAAGCGGAAGTGACCCACGCCCTCCTACAATACATGGTCGGTAATGGTGACTACAGTCTTCCCTTGGCCCGCAACATCAAAGTGCTTAAGTTAAGCAGTGGTAAGTTGGCTCCGGTGGGTTACGACTTCGACTTCAGTGGCTGGGTAGGTGCTCCCTACGCTACGCCTAGCCGGGAGATTGGTCAGGAGAGTATCTACGAACGCATCTACCTTGGTTACGCCCAGGATGACCATCTCTTGCGGTCCGTGGCTACCGAATTTAGAGATAAACGCCGCGCAGTGATCAACCTCGTCACCTCGGGTGGCTTAGGCCCGGTGGAAAATGAAATTCTCTGGCGGTGGACCTCCCGCTTCTTCGCCCAGTTAAACCGGATGAATAAGATGGACGACATTCCCCTCTACAACCAACTCCGCGGGGAGATTGCTGGGGTAATCCCTCCCGGCGCTGAAGCCCGGAGTTACCAGATAATTGGGAAATAGTTCAGTAGCAGTGGTTAGTAATTGGTATTTAGTTGTTGGTTCAATGTTAACTAGCACTAAATACCAATCACTAACAACCATCACCATACAGTATCTTCACGGCCAGTAAAATTTCGCTGCCGTGCGTACCCTTTTTGTCCTTTCCTTAGTAGCGGCCTTTGTCTCCGTACTACCCGCTCAGGACGGTTTATTCCCCGCCTACGATATTCGGGCTCGCCTCCTCGGCGGCACCGGTCTTTCCGCAACGGGCATTGATGCGCTGTGGACCAATCCAGCGGGCCTAGCGGCCGCGGAAAAGCGAGTGATGGCCAGCGCAACGGCAGAGCAACGCTTCGGACTAAGCGAACTTACCCTGGCGAATCTAGGGGCCGTTTACGGTAGTGGCTTTGGTGGTTTCGGACTTCAACTGGGGAGTTTTGGCTTCGACCGCTACCGCGAAACCCGCATTGGACTGGCCTACGGGCGCCAGCTCTCGGAAAGCTTTACCGTTGGGGCAGAATTCACCGGATTTGCAACCAACACCGAAGGCTACGCCAACACTTTCGACCTAACCTTCGGCCTAGGTATGCAACTACGGCTCTTGCCTGAACTTTCGGTTGGGGCTCGCATATTCTCTCCCTTCCGTACGGAGCGTTTCCCAGAAGAATACCTTCCTCAGTTACTAGCCATTGGTGCAAGCTATCAACCCAATAATCAGATCACCTTGAACGTCGAGGTACACCAAGATGCTGAATTTTCCACCCGGTTCCGGGCCGGTCTCGAATACTTACCTGCTGAGCAACTGAGCATTCGCCTGGGTGTAACAACGGAAATGGCCGAACTTTCCTTCGGACTTGGCTATGAGCTGATCGAAGGCTTGGATCTTAGTGCGGGGGCCGTCTGGCACGAAGTACTTGGCGTATGGCCGAGCGTAGGGATTACCTGGCGGTAGAGCTAGGAGCTAGGAGCTAGGAGCTAGGAGCTAGGAGCTAGGAGCTAGGAGCTAGGAAATTTATGAGGGCAAGTTGGAATTGGCAACTTTATTATGCCCCTTTTGCAGCTTGTACCATTTCTAGACAAGTAGCTGCAAGTGCTTCCATCTTTTTGAAGTCACCAGAAGCAAGTAGGTCTTTACGCAGTAAACCTGACCCCATGCCTACGGCAACTGCGCCTTCGCCGAACCAGCGAGCCAAGTTATCCGCTTCTAGTTTCACCCCACCGGTTACCATAATGCTGGTGCGTGGGGAGGGAGCCAGGAACGCCTTAATAAAGCCAGGTTGTACAGCTCCGCCGGGGAAAAGTTTAACAATTTCAGCACCTAAACTTTCGGCCCTTCCAATCTCAGCGGGGGTAAAACAGCCCGGCATCCATCCTACCTTACGGCGGTTACAGATCGGGGCCAACTCTTCAACGAGCATGGGACTAACGATGAAATCCGCTCCCAGCTGGATATAAAGCGCCGTAGTTGGGGCATCGACCACGGAGCCAACCCCCAAGGCTAAATCAGGGTAATTCACCAGACAGTGCTCCGCCACCACATCAAAGACCTTGTGAGCACCAACCCCACGGTTGGTAAATTCAAAACTGCGCAAGCCACCAGCGTAAATGGCGTCAATAACTTTCCGCGCCTTATCCTGATCAGCAATATAAGCAAGCGGTACGATGCCCTGCTCCAGAACGGTTTGGTATACCGATAATCGGTTCATGTTTGGTATTTAGTAGTTGGTATTTAGTCATGCATTGGTTGGTAAGGGGTGGATAGTCGCTGGTGATAAGTAGTCCTACCACCAACGACCATCCACCAATTACCATTCTACCGGCTCACCCTTCCAGATCCGTCACCATCCATCAGGCTCATGACCTCCTCGGGGGTCGCCAAGTTCGCGTCACCAAAGATGGAGTGCTTGAGGGCAGAGGCGGCTACGGCAAAGCGCAGAGCGGTAGCATCATCATCCGGCCAATTCAGGAGCGCATAAATCAGCCCACCCATGAAGCTATCGCCGCCGCCGACACGGTCGACGATGTGGCTTAGCTGGTAAGTCGGGGCGGTGTACATCGTTTCACCGTCCCACATAACACCAGACCAAGTATTGTGGCTAGCGGAGATGGACCCCCGGAGGGTGGTAATCACCTTAGATGCTTTAGGGAAGCGTTCCATCAGCGCTTTACAGACGGGGAGGTAGGCCTCTGGGTCCATCGTATCGCCCTTGGTAACATCCACGCTTTCTGGATGAATATCGAAGTGCTTTTCGGCGTCTTCCTCGTTGCCAAGAATTATGTCGCAATGCTCGACCAGGGCTGGCATGATCTCTTGGGGTGATTTACCGTAGTTCCACAGCTTCTTGCGATAGTTCAAGTCAGTAGAGATGGTAATGCCCTTTGCGGCTGCTACTTTACAGGCCTCCAAACAGGCATCAGCAGCTGTTTGGCTAAGGGCCGGGGTGATGCCCGTCCAGTGAAACCAGTCTACTCCTTCAAAAACGGAATTCCAGTCGATTTCACCTGGCTCAAGGGTAGCCATACCGGAGTGATCACGGTCGTAAACGACCTTCGCTCCGCGTTGCATAGCACCGATTTCGAGGAAATAAATACCGAGACGATCACCGCCGCGGACAACGTGGCTGGTATCTACGTTGCGGGCCCGTAGCGCCATCAGGGCACAGTCTCCAATGTCGTGTTTAGGAAGACGAGTAACGAAGCGGGCGTCCATTCCGTAATTGGCCAGAGTGACGGCAACGTTACTTTCTCCGCCACCATAAATGGCGTCAAAGGAACTGGCCTGGCTAAAGCGTTTGTGGCCAGGAGGGCTGAGTCGGAGCATGATTTCTCCGAAGGTTACGATACGTGGCAATGGATATTCTTTTGAGGTTAAAAACTTTATTATATGGGATTTCCCCTCTGCTCATTTTTCTAAGGGCAAAGGTAACCGAAGGACGCCAGGAAGCGAATGCTGCCCTTATCCTTAAGCAACCAATGTCGTGTTTTAATCGGGTACGAATGTTTAACACAAGGCCTTTAGGGCGCGGGCGCAGGTGCAAGGCACCGTAAAAAAGCAAAGATGGTAAAATCGATATTTTAATCCCTTAGCTGCCTTAGCGGCTGCAAAGGTTCAATCTTAGGGCACAAGAACCAAACGCTCGCAATGGCAATCGTAGCCAGTGCAGCGCCAATGAGGAAGGCCGGGGTATAGTTACCTCCGGAGGTCAACCAAGGGACCAAAGAAGTGAGACCGGCCACGGCTAACTTAGCGGCCATTCCCGCCAAACCTGCCAGGGTACCTACGGTTTTACCGCCAAAAAAATCGCTGGGTAAGGTTTGTACGTTCCCAATGGCCGTTTGGAAACCAAAGAGAATCACCGCCATTAACAATACCGCAGTGACCGGGGCACCAGGATTCGACATGGCCAATAAAGCCGGTAACATAATTAAGCACCCTAAAGTGATGACCAGTTTCCGGGTACGGTCTACATTCCAACCAACTTTGATTCGGTTTTGCGCCAATAGCCCCCCAAACCAGGCCCCCAACATCGCACCTACGTAAGGAACCCAGCCGTAAATACCGATGGTTTTGACGTCCATACCGTATACTTCCGAGAGGTAAATGGGGATCCAAAACACGAACAACCACCATATTGGGTCAATTACCGCCGAGGCAATGATCACTCCCCAGCTTTCCTTATGTGACAACATGGTTCCGAGGTCGGGGTTATAACCTTCATCGAAGCTACCATCCTGGTCAAGGTCTTGGTTCTGTTGACCCGACAAAATGTATTCCCGCTCTTCCTCCGTAAGCCAAGGATGTGATTTGGGGGGAGATTTAACTAAGACCATCCAAGGAATCAGCCAAAGTAAACCCGTAAGGCCTACCAGGATGAAAATAGTCTTCCAGCCAAAGTAGATAGAAAGGAAGGCAATAAGTGGGATGGAAATAATGCCCCCAATAGCGGCACCTGAATTGAAGATACCTTGCGCTAGGGCACGTTCCTTAGTCGGAAACCATTCTGCATTGCCCTTCGTAGCTCCAGGCCAGTTGCCGGCTTCGGCGATTCCGAGAATAGAGCGAAAGATGCTGAAACTCAGCACGCTGCTAGCTATTGCGTGCAATGCCGTTGCTACCGACCAAACTCCG
>JBCDGT010000364.1:0-4626 GCA_038750915.1 Bacteroidota bacterium | reverse complement strand
TTGATGCTTTTACCCTGTTTTTGCTTAATGTGGATTAGTTCTCCGCATATAACCCGAGATAAAACAATAGGTTAGCCATCCCAGCCACAAAGTGAAGCCGAAAAGAAAACTAAACATCAACTTGAACAAAAAGGGAACTACAACTCCACCAGCTACTAGTTCTGCCCTGTCATTTGCAGGGCTTCAGGTACGGAGATGCGCTGGCCATTGTTTTTCGCAACAACGAAAGCATCCTTAACGCCCATTTGCTTCAGGCGGTCACGTAGCTTGGCGGCGTTGGCGTAGGTGCGAAACTGGCTGACGACTACCTTTTGCAAGCCATTCTGGTCTTGCAAATCCAGGGCGTTTCCGGTAGCGAGGTTGGGGTCCACGGTGTTCTGGGCGTAGGCACCGAGTTGTACCTGGAAGATGACTCCGGCTACGGCCACTTGATCCGTATCTACCCGGTCGTTTTGCGGAGCAGCCTGAGCGGTAGCGAGGGCGTTCTGGGCCTCCACGAGTTGCTGTCGTAGCTGATTGGCTTCCTCCCGAGCAGCGGCGGCCTGGGTCTGGGCGTCGGTTAGTGCCTGGGTATTGGAGCCACTCTGGGTACGGTATTGATCCAACTGCTGGCGCGTGGTCACCAGCTGCTTTTCGGTGACTTCGCAGCCTTCCACCAACTGGCGGAGGGCGTCAGGATTTTTCTTGTAAGCCGCTGCTCTGGCAGCCCAATCGGCACTACCTTCGGTAGCGGCCGCAGTAGTTTTAGGGGAGCAACCCGTAGCAAAGAGCACTACGGAAAGGAGGAGGAAGAGGGAGAATATCTTTTGCATGGGTAGGTATGGTTGGTGGTTGGTTCTTTGGTACTATTGGTCTTTGATCTTTTGGTAAGGGACGTGGACCTCCTAGTCCACATTTAGTCTGGTGGTCTTGTAGGCTTTTGGGAGTGCTTATCCACGTCTCTTCAGGACTAGCCTAGTCCCGAAAGGACGACTATATGACTAGCGAAACGGCTTCAGCCCTTCGCTTTTAGTAGAACAATCAAATCGTCATCAACTCATTAGACTTGTTCTCTACCACCGTTTCAACTTTCTTGTTGAAGCCATTAACCCAGCCTTGGACTTCATCCTCTTTTCGCTTGCCAGCATCTTCCGGGTAGCCGTTTTTCACTTCTTTTTTGATGGCTTCCATGGCGTCGCGGCGAGCGTTTCGGATGGAGATTTTGGCCTCTTCCCCTTCAGCCTTCACCTTCTTAGCGAGTTGTTGGCGACGCTCGGTGGTCAGTGGTGGGATATTGATTCGGATGATTTCTCCATCGTTTTGCGGGGTAACACCTAGGTTGGCCTCGAAGATGGCGCGCTCAATGTCCGGCAGGGCCGTTTTATCAAAGGGTTGTATGGTAAGCGTGCGGGAGTCAGCCGTCGCTAAACTGGCTACCTGCTGAATGGGCGTAGGAGCACCGTAGTAGCTCACTAGTAAACCACTGAGCATGGCCGGGCTGGCCTTGCCGGTACGCACTTTTATGAGCTCGCGTTCTAAGTGCTCAATGGATTCCTCCATGAGCATTTTTGCTTCTTCTAGTTGTTCGCTGAGTAGTTCTCCGTCCATGATGTATCGCGCTTGCTGAAGTAGATTTTGAAAAAGGGTTAATAACGGGCTTTGCTTGCGTCCGCAACGGCACCTTGCACCCGCGGCCGCGCCCAAATGTAAAAACTTCGGAGGAAACGTTTGTAGTGCCCCGCCAAGCAAATCTTTAGTGGGTACTAGCGGCGGCTTTGTGACTGCAAGATCAGCCAAATCAGTACCGTCATGGCCGAAAGCGCGGAGACCACGTAGGTCATAGCCGCCCACCAAAGGGCATCCTTGGCCCCATCGTGCTGGACGCCCGTAGCCACACGACTACGCTCCAGCCAGGCCAGTGCTCGCTTACTGGCGTCAAACTCAACGGGCAGCGTAACCAAAGCAAAAACAGCTGTAATCAGAAAGGCCGCAACCGTCAGTTGAAAAAGAAAGCCACCAAATCCGGAGGCCAAGCCACCAAAGGCGAACATCAATAAGAAGCCCTGGGCGCGGCTGGCGAGCTGTACCACGGGCACCATCTTACTCCGGAAGGTGAGCCAGCTGTACGATTCGGCGTGCTGTACGGCGTGGCCACACTCGTGGCTGGCCACCGCGGCGGAAGAAACACTCCGCCCCTGATATACTTCTGGGCTGAGGGCAATGGTCTTCGTTTGGGGATTGTAGTGATCACTTAAAAATCCCTTACCCTGGACAATCTTGACGTCGCGAATATTATAGTGTTGCAACATCATAGCGGCCACTTCGGCGCCACTCATGCCGTTCGTCATGGGTACCCGGGCGTAGTGCTTGAATTTACTTTTCAGGCGGTTACTCACCAACATACCAATACCACCAAAGACCATGGTGATGATGATGTAAATGCCATAAGGGCCGGAAAACATGCTGTCAGATTTTAGTCCGTAGGTAATGAAAACAGGGCCTGTGTCAACCCCGTCCCTTGTTTTGACGCACTAAAAGACCAAAGGTCATCAAAGGGATTAATTAACTTTTTTCAGCTGCTTCATCCCCAGGTAGTCGTGCAAAACCTCCGGTAATATAATGCCCTCAGCCGTCTGGTTGTTCTCCAACAAGGCGGCAATGATGCGTGGCAGGGCCAAAGCACTACCATTTAGGGTATGCACCAACTCCTTACCGTTATCGGCACGATAGCGCAGTTTTAATCGATTACTCTGGAAGGTTTCGAAGTTACTGACGCTACTGACCTCCAGCCAGCGCTGCTGGGCAGCACTCCATACTTCAAAATCGAAAGTCATGGCACTAGTGAACCCCAGGTCACCGCCGCAAAGCCGCAGAATGCGGAAAGGAAGACCGAGCTCATCGAGCAAGCCACCTACGTGAGCGACCATTTCATCGAGTAGTGCATAGCTTTTCTCCGGTGGTGCAATCTGGACGATCTCCACCTTATCAAACTGGTGCACTCGATTAAGGCCCCGCACGTGGGCACCATAGCTGCCGGCCTCCCGGCGGAAACAGGGCGTGTAACCAGTAAGCTTGATAGGCAGTGCTTCCGTATCGACGATTTCGCCACGGTAGAGATTCGTCAGAGGAACTTCAGCAGTCGGGATCAGGTAAAGGTCATCATTGGTTACGTGGTACATCTGCCCTTCCTTATCGGGCAGCTGACCGGTAGCCCGAGCAGTAGCCTCGTTAACGAGCAAGGGGGGCTGGTATTCGGTATAGCCGGCAGCGGTGTTGCGATCCAAGAAGAAATTCACGAGACCGCGGGCCAGGCGTGCTCCCTGACCGGTAAAGACGGGGAAGCCAGCTCCGGTGGTGCGCACCCCGAGCTGCAGGTCAAAAATACCATACTCATCGGCCAGTTCCCAGTGTGGCTTAGCCTCTTCGGGCAAGGCAGGCAGTTCGCCGGGATACGGCTGAAAGACCTCATTATCTTCTTCATTGACCCCAGCAGGCACCAGTGGGTGAGGCACGTTAGGTAAGCTCAAAAGTGCATCCTCAAGCGCTTTCTTTACTTGGTTTACTTCCGCTTCAGTGCCGGCCACTTCGTCTTTGATCGCGTTCACCCGCTCTCGCTTAGCAGTGGCCTCTTCCTTCTGACCACTTTTGAATAGTTGCCCGATTTCGGCACTCAGGTTATTGCGTTCGGCAAGTAAGGCATCATTAGCCGTCTGTAGTTCCTTACGGCGGTCGTCCAGTCGTACGATGCGGTCAATTGTCGCTTCCGCGTCGACTACCTGCCGCTTGGCCAGTCCGGCCAGGACGCGTTCTTTTTCTTGGCGTAGAGTTTGGAGGAGGAGCATGAGTGGTCTTTTGGTCTGTTGGTCTGTTGGTCTGTTGGTCTGTTGCCGAGTTCAACTACAAGACTACAAGACCACCTGACTAATAAATTTTGCGCGGCCGCAGGTGCAAGCTCTTGGTTTAAGAAGCAAGGCGGTTGGGGCCTTAACGTTAAACTATTTACCTAAAGTTGCCGTTTTAAAACAGCACGCATTTCGTAAGCGGTGCAAAGGTAACATAGGTTTTTATTCGAATTAAGAAATAAAACCGTACTTTTGCCTTGCAAGCGATTCCGCATGCATGACCAAATAACCCACTTTCTGTAGGTTTTCCGGTTACCACCTGTATTGCCATCTACGGACCTGACACCTTCTCTGCTTCCCCCTCTGGAAGCCGTCCTGAAGTACTGGCTATTTATTCCCCTGCAGCGCGCAACTGATTCTCAGCGCTACAATTCCCCCATTTCCAATTACTGCACTACCGCATTACCTATAGATTAATGTTAAGCATCGCGCAACTCAAGGCCATGCTCGTCCCGGAACTACGGGACCTGGCCGAAAACATGGGCTTGAAGTCCTACAAGAAATACAACAAACAAGATTTAATCCTCAAGATCCTCGACCAACAGGCCGTGCAGGGTACTTCTAGTGCCAACGAGCCCCCCGCTGCCTCGGATACGGATCGGGTACCCAACCGCCGGGCCGCGGCTATTGCTGCGGCGGCGGCCGCTAAGGAGAACAAAGACAAGGAAGAGAAAGAGCCCCGCGGCCGTGGTCGTGGTCGCCGCTCCGAAAAGAAAACCGAGGAATCGGCGAAGGAAGAAAAAAC
>JBCDGT010000363.1:0-4636 GCA_038750915.1 Bacteroidota bacterium | reverse complement strand
GTACTCTTACCTTACCTAAAAAAACCCTGGCCAATATTCCGGCCGGTGCGTACGACGTTTATCTGATTAAGCAGCAATTACGCCAAGACAGTAGCGCATTCGTAAGATCCAGTCTCCAAATGGAGTATTTTACCAAGAGCGTAGACGTAAGCCTTAGGGATTGATGCGTATCTTGCTGGCCACGGTTAACCGTTTTATCCCATGTACGCCCTCCGCAGATTGCTGTTCCTTCCCCTGAGCCTGCTGTTGCTCAGCCTGGTGTGCTTTGGCTTGCGCCAAATAACGCCGGGGGACCCCATCAGCAACGTGATACCCGATGCCGACAATCGCAAAGCGGACGACGATCCCCGCGCCTACGACCTCGTCTACCGCCGGGCGGCGGCCTCACTCGGACGGGACAAACCGAGTTTCTATTTTTCCATTAGAAACGGAGCATTACCCGACACGCTCCACCGTGTTGCTCGCCCGCGGCACCGGGCCATGTTGCGAGCCCTGACGTTAGCGTACGGAAATTGGCCCGCAGTACAAAGCTTCTATTTAAAGCTTCAAAAAGTCGCTTACGACCCGTCCACGGACATGAATACGGAAGTGAGAACCACTGCGCTACGCTTGCTCCTCCAGGATGATCCCTCTGCCATAAGAAGTGCAATAGATCAGCTCTCTCTCCTGCCCGATGCGCAAGCATTGGTCAAAGCTCACCAATTATTACAGCAAAACCGGCAACGTGCTCGTTTGCTCTGGCCCACCTTACAATGGCACGGCCTGGACAATCAATATCAGCATTGGTTAAGTCGGATGGCGCAGGGGGATTTCGGGATTTCCTACGTAGACAGCAGGCCGGTTGCTCGTAAAATCGGGATGGCGCTCAAGTGGACGGTGCTGCTAAACGGACTGGCCATTCTGGTCGTTTACCTCGTCTCGATTCCGCTGGGGCTTTACTCCGCTTCAAGAGCTGGTAGTCGGTTCGACCAGTGGGTAACCGTAGTCCTCTTCCTGCTCTTCGGTTTGCCGAGTTTTTGGGTAGCTACTTTGCTGGCCAATTTCTTTACTACGCCAGCCTTCGGAATGGATTTTTTCCCTAGCATGACCTTCGGCGATATTCCGGAAGGGGCTTCAATATGGACTTACCTAAAGATTCGCACCAGCCATCTATTCCTACCCGTAATGTGCCTAGCCTACCCCAGTTGGGCCTACGTAACGCGCCTGCTGCGGCAGTCCGCCATCAAGGAAATGGACCAAGCCTACGTAAAAACTGCCCGGATGAAAGGCGTGTCGACCCGCCGAATTTTGTGGCAGCACGTATTCCGAAATGCCTCCTTCCCGATCATTACGCTGCTTGGAAGTTTATTGCCGGCCTTACTAGCGGGAAGTGTTTTGATCGAACGAATTTTCAACCTTCCAGGCATTGGGCAGCTGCTGTTTAATTCCGCCAGCACCAGAGACTGGCCAGTAGTCATCACCTTAATTCTCCTGAATGGCCTACTTACTGCCATCGGTCTGCTACTGGCCGACCTAGCGTATTCCTTAGCCGATCCACGGGTAAGATTGGAGCGGCGGGACCAAGCACAAACCATTGGCCAATGAGGAAGCGTAGTTGGCTCCAAAAGCTGGCCCTTATTTGGCTGGTTGGCCTGGGGATAGTTGCCTTATTAGCAGATTTTATCGCGAATGATCGCCCATTAATTGCTGCTGTTGATGGAGAAGTAAGGTTTCCGGTGCTACACGAGTATGGCCTAGCTTTGGGACTAGTGGACCGCTACGACCCCCTGGTGCGCAACTGGAAACGAATCTCTCCCGACTGGGCCCTCTGGCCACCAATTCCCTATTCCGCCGGTGCTACGGATTTAAAAAATTCCGATTATCGCTCTCCCTTTGCAGAGCAGGATACTGGCCCCAGAGCAAGGCACTATCTTGGAACGGATGATTTGGGGCGGGATGTATTCGCGGGTATAATCGGAGGTACCCGAGTAGCGATTTTCGTAGGGGTAGGTTCAGTGATTCTTTCCCTTCTCCTTGGCATTCCTCTCGGCGGTGTGGCCGGATTTTTCGGTAACGATCAGCTACGGGCGCCCCGCTATCACTGGTGGGGTTGGACGATTGGTGGGTTACTAGGTATAATCTATGCCTTCATCAGTTTATTCCCCTTTTTCGGGGCGAGTAGTTGGTGGGTAAAAACGGGTATCGTCATTATTTCCTTCTGCCTGGGGGGCATACTATTGCGCACAATCTTTCGCAGCTTTCCTTTTTTTAGAAAACCGATGAACTTCCCGGCTGATACGGTGGTGTTACAAGGAATTGAGTTGTTCGTCACCATTCCCGCCCTAGTACTTCTGATCGCTTTGTTGGCCATTATTAACCGCCCTTCCCTAGGGGTAATCGTAGTAGTGATTGGCGTACTACGTTGGCCTTTCGTAGCTCGGCACCTACGGGCCGAACTTTTGCGGATTCGTCAGCTTCCCTACATCGAAGCAGCTTACGTGAGTGGTATTCCGCGTTGGAGAATTCTCTTTCGGCACGCGCTGCCCAATGCGCTTGGCCCGCTCCTAGTGGTCAGCAGTTTTGGATTAGGTGGTGCCATTCTATTGGAAAGTTTCATTTCATTTCTCGGCATCGGTATCCCGGCCGATGCCATCACCTGGGGTAGTTTGCTGCGCCAATCCCGCACTCACCCAACTGCTTGGTGGATGGCCGTTTTTCCCGGCCTGATGCTGACCCTGACGGTGCTGGCGGTGAACGTTTTTGGCGAACGGGAGTAGTATAGTAGTAGGAATGTAGTGATAATATGTAGCGACGAGTATCCAGTTTTAGCTCTTGACTTCACCTCAGAAGTCTACTACCATTAGCTACTACCTGACGATTTTTGATTTGACCTCTCCCTACCCCTCCCCAATCCGCCTCCGGCTGGGGAGGGAACCAAAAATCGACTAGCATTGGTCTTAAATCACCCCGTTTTGAAAACTGTCGGGTAGAGTCTATTTCTCTACTCCTTCTCCCCCAACACCGCAAACTGAAAACGCTCAACCGGGCTAGGCACGTGGGCCTCCACCATGATCGCCTCCATTTCCGCTAGAATGTCTGGGTATTCTGCGGCAAGGTCGTTCTCTTCCCGAATATCACTAGATAGATCGTAAAGTTGAAGGGTTAAATTACCGTCGTTCATGTTTTGGCGCATGGCTTTCCATTTCCCCTTGCGTACGGCCTGCTGGCCGTGGTAGGCGGGGAACTCCCAGTATAAATACGAGTGAGCAGTTTGCTCCTGAAGTTTGAGGCTGGGAAGAAAGCTGATACCGTCAAGGTCAGTTGGAGCCGTTAAGCCGGCTACTTCACAAAGAGTTGGCGTTACGTCTTGAAAAGCGGAGATATGATCACTGGTGGTGCCACCGGTGATTACCCCTGGCCAATGGGCAATCAGCGGAACACGGATGCCGCCCTCACGGACATATCCCTTACCATTGCCCTGTCCACTTTTAAAGGGAGCGCAATTCTGAAAGAAGTCCGCATCAACTCCGGCAGTATAAGCACCGCCGTTATCACTACTGAAAAGGATCAGGGTGTTATCGTATTCGCCGAGTTTTTTCAATTCAGCCACCAAGTCCCCCACTTGCTCATCGAGGTAGGAAATCATCGCGGCATAGGTAGCCCGGGGATACTGGCAAGGAAAGTAGCCCTTACCACGATAGGCTTCTTCCGGGCCAAACTTTTCCCGATAATAATCTACCCAACGCTGGGGTGCCTGAAGCGGGAGGTGAGGAAGGGGGGTAGCGTAGTAAAGGAAGAAAGGCCCTTCTTCGGCATTTGCCCGGATAAAATCAAGGGCAGCAGCTTGCATCATAGTGGGGGCAAAATCCTCCTGAAGGGACTGTCCGAAGAAGCTCGAATCCGACTGCTCCGGGCCTTGCTCTCTTAGTACGTGTGGCGCAAGAAAATTATTCCGCAACATTACCCTGCTTTCGTTTTCCCAGAGATGAGTAGGGTAAAGATTGTGGGCTTGTCGCTGACAGTTATAGCCATAAAAATAATCGAAGCCTTGTCGGTTGGGCACCCCTTCAGACTGTGGTGCTCCTAGCCCCCATTTTCCGACTAAGGCCGTAGTATAGTCGGCTTGTTGTAGGCGTTCAGCAATCGTAATCAGTGAATCCGGAATGGGCCGTTGCCCTTCTAGCCGCGGATCATCAAACATGGCTTGAAAATTCCATACATCACCACGTTTTCCGTCTTCGTCGTTTCCGCGCACGAAGGCGTTACCAGTATGTCTTCCCATCATCAAGACCCCACGCGCAGGCGCACAGACCGGCGCTCCGCTGTAATGTTGGGTAAAGCGCATACCCCGCCGAGCGAGCTGGTCCAGATGGGGGGTTTCGATGTGTTTCGATCCATAAATCCCTAAATCGCCGTATCCTAAATCATCGGCAAGAATGTAGATGATGTTCGGTGGGCCCGCTGCTTCTTTTTCTGCGGGTTCGTCACCGCAGGAAGAAAAAACTAAGAAGCTGAGAAGTAGTAGTACTAGAAATTTCATGCCAGAAGGTAAGGGGAAATTGAAAATTCTTGAGCGTGAAGCATTTGCACGTACAATTTTTTTAATTTTCAATTACACGTTTTAAATCTGCTTTTGGGCGCGGACGCAGGTGCAAAG
>JBCDGT010000362.1:0-4644 GCA_038750915.1 Bacteroidota bacterium | reverse complement strand
CAGAAATCGGCGTCGAAGATGTCGCCGTGTTTTTCACGGAGGTAATTGAGGTTGGCACCAGCACGCATGAGAAAGCCGGGAAATTCTTCGGGGAAGATGTCTTTGGGCCCGACGTAGTACCAGGGCTGGCTGGCCATTTCCTGTTCGTAGGTCTGGGGCTCGGGGATGTGGCGGAAATTGCAGTCGGTAACCAGCTCGATTTCATCGTAGTCGTAAAAGACCACTCGGTTGACCCTAGTAACCCCAAAGTTTTTTAGCAGCAAGTCCCCCGGAAAGATGTTGGCGGCGGCGAGTTGCTTGATGGCCCGACCGTAATCACGGAGGGCTTTTTGAGCTAACAACTCATCGGCGGTTTCGAGGTAGATGTTCAGGGGGGTCATCTTCTTTTCCACGTAGACGTGGGAAATGAGGACGTAATTATCGGTTACTTCCACTTTAGTGGGTGCCGTAGCCACCAATTCTTCAAGGCATTCGGGAGCGAAGCGATCAAGGGGAAGGGACAATTTTTCGAATAAATAACTGTCGGCCATTCTACCCACCCGGTCGTGGCGCTTAACGAGCTCGTACTTCTCCTTGACTACGGCATGGGTGACCTGTTTTGGCGGCGCGAACTTATCCCGAATGATCTTAAAGACCATATTGAGGCTCGGCATGGTGAATACGTACATCACCATACCAGCGATGCCGGGAGCGGTAAGGAACTGCTCTCCATGGCCAATTGATCCGTCTCCCTGCACCTGCGGCCGCGCCAAATGTGCTGTTTTGCGAAAATGCCGCCGCAGCTCCCGGTAGAAGACCGTCTTACCGTGTTTTTCGAAGCCAATGGCGTTATACAACTCGCTGATGGCCTTGGTGGGCATGAAGGTGCGGAGGAAGTCGACCATGTCACTCGGAACAGTTATATCCGCGAGGAAGTAGCTGCGATGGTAGCTGAAAATGGAGGTAACTTGGTCGCTTTCGAGTAAGAGCGCATCGATAATAATGCCCTGATCCGGTGGATGCAGTAAGGGCATAATGAAGGGGATGATCGTTTTATTTTTGAGGAAACGCCCTACGATGTAGGCGGATTTATTGCGGTAGAAAACGGAACTTAGTACCTCTAATCTGTCTTCGGAATCCCGCCCACCAAGCTCATCAATCTTTGCTTGCCAGCGTTGCGCGACTAGCTCTAGGTCCCTTTCCCGGTTGTCCCAGGCAGCTTCGTAACGGTACTTACTCAGCAAGTCGTCCAGCAAGGCCTGGAGGGAGAAAGTACCCAGGGTATACTCGTAACTAATCTTGGTACGGCCTTGGAACTCCCGGTAACTTCCAGTACGGGACACAAACATCAGGTCCTGGTGCGCTCCTACTTGGTGAAAATGCCGGTAAACCGAGTTGTAGAAGGTCTCGGCAATATTACGGGTGTCGAAGTGGGCAATATCCTCAGCGTAAGCGGCTTTTACCCGGCTCCAGAAGTTGGCGTCCGTCGGGGCGTCCCCAACGATTTCCGCCACGCGTTCGGTGGTATTACTGACGATGTCCCGATACAGGTGAATGCGCCCCCGGGCGTCGGCCTGGGTACCGTGCCAGTCCCGTTGCTCAAAACGGATTTTGGCCCGCTTCGTAATGAGTTTGAAGCGGTAGTAGTAATCCATGTAGCCCATCAGGAAGTGGTGGGCGACGTCGAAGTGTTTTAGCGCTGGGAACATCTATAGCTGGTAGTTGATAGGAGCTAAAAAAGTAAGATGTGTTTTAGATGTAAACTGCAAAGCAATAGTAAAATCGAATTAAATTAGGTTGATTTTATGCCCTCGACAAGCTTGGGCACCGGTTACCAGTCATTATTTCCGTCCCCAAAACGCCGCAAAGCGCGTTTTGGGGACGGAAAAGACTAAACTTTGCTGGTCGCCGAGCTTGCGGTCATTGAGCCTGTCGAAATGTCGAGGCGATTTTACCCAGATTTCTATGAAATTAGCTCTTGATTTGTGTTAGTAACGTGAATCTACCGATAATTCGTCCAGGCTAAGGTAAGTGTATCACCCATTTCTTTTTGTAGCGATTGTAAATCTTCGAACAAGGCCGCTACTCGCTCTTGTTGCTCGGGGTCTTGGGCGAGGTTATTTATCTCCTCGGGATCTTGTTTCAGGTCAAAGAGCTTAAGGGCAGGAACTTGTGGATACACCAACAGCTTATAACCATCCTTACGAATACTTCGCTGCCAATTGACGTAACCACCGTAGATCGCGGGGTAGGGGGCAGCGTTTGCTCCTTTAATGAGCGGTAGCAGTGAATTGAATTCTACGTACTCAGGCTTTTCGACGTCCGCTAAATCAAGAGCAGTGGCCATGACGTCTTGCAGATAGACATCCGTAGCATTCTTAGCTCCTTTGGGAATATCGGGGCCGGTGAGTACAAGGGGAACCCGCACACTATGGTCGTAGAGGTTTTGCTTACCGAGCAAGCCGTGATGGCCCATCGCCAGGCCATGGTCGGCGGTAAACATGATGACGGTATTCTCGGCTTTGCCGGTAGCTTCGAGTGTTTCGAGAATCCGACCGACCTGAGCATCGAGGTGGGTAATGATGGCGTAGTACTCTTTCTTATGGGTACGCACGGCAAATTCAGTGCGGGGGAAGGGAGCGAGGGCTTCGTCGCGAAGGGCACGGCCATTACCGATTAGCTCCTGCTTGGGGTAAAGCGGCTGGAAACTGGCTGGGACGGAAAGCTCCCCTGCTTCGTACTTGTCTACGTATTCCTTCGGGGCTTGCCGCGGGTCATGGGGAGCGTTAAAAGCCAAGTACATAAAAAAGGGCTCGTCGTGCTTGGCGGCATCCTGTATGTATTCGACCCCATCATCGGCGAGTACTTCGCTCCAGTGCTTACCGCCTTCCCAGAAGCCGCCGAACTGTGGGTCGGTTGGGTCCCAACTGTCATCATCCGGGCCGAGGGGGCGGTTGTAGCCTGGTGGGAAAAGAGTGAGTACGGAATCCAGCGGCGGATTACCCTCATGCCGCTTATACAAACCAGCTACGGCACTATGAACGAAGCGATCGTTGGGCATCCCTGGACGAATATGACGGGCAGTTTGGAACAGTTCGTCCGCGGGAGCTTCCACGTGCCACTTACCCGTCATGTAGGTACGGTATCCTGCCGCTTCCATGAGCGGGCCCCAGGCTTGGGTCCGGGCGATGGAGTCTCCACCTCCCCAGCGACGGCTTTGTTCGTGGGCCCGCCAAACGAAGCGTCCGGAATTGATCATGGCTCGGCTTGCGAGGCAGACCGCTCCGTTCCAGGCACCCATATTATAGGCGTGGGTAAAGGTGGTACCGTTATTCACCAAGTGGTCTAGATTGGGGGTTTCGATTTCATCATTTCCCAGTGCACTGACCGCTTTATAGGTTTGGTCGTCGGTGAAGATGAACAGGATGTTGGGTTTTGTCTCTTCTTGTTGACAGGCAAGCAGGAAGCAGCACAATAGAAAAGTACTGAAGGCAAGGACGAGCTTTTTCATAGGGAGAAAGGTAGGAAAGGATGGAGATAATGCTCTGCTCTCCCTGTTTGTAAAAGGACGATTATTGTCTTTTTTGCCTGATCTTCACCGGATGCTGCATATTCGGACGGTACAATTTGATGAAATTAAGGAACTCGTTGACTTGTCCGATCAAGTTCCCGAGTTGCATGCCCCTTATCGGGCCTCGGAATACGAGCGGCGCTTGACCGGCGTTCCTCACTTAATGCTACTGGCGGAGGTCAACGGCGCAGCAGCAGGTTTCAAAGTTGGTTACGAGCGGGAAGGCTTTTGGTATTCCTGGATGGGTGGGGTACATCCTGATTATCGACGGCGGGGGATTGCCCGCCAGCTTGCCAATGTGCAGGATGCCTGGGCCCAAAGGGAGGGCTATCCTCACGTCACTTTTAAAACCCTAAATCGGCATCGTAATATGTTGCGCTTCGCTCTTGAACGAGGCTTTAATATTATTCGCGTGGAAGAGCGGGAAACCGTAGCGGAGTACCGGATTTGGTTGCGGAAGTCACTGTAAGTGTTGTGCTGGACGCTCAGAGGTCTCGATCTAGGTCAGAGACACTCTGATCTTCCATGTAAAGGCTTACTTGTGAACCTCGGAGGGTCCCTGGCCTAGCCGGGACCTCCGAGTGTTCAGCTTATTCCTCGAAAATTTCAATGGCATCGATTACGAATTCCAGGACGGTATGCGCGGGCACCAGGGTATCCCCTCTTGGTCCTACCAGCCCATCGGCACCGTAGGCGAGTGCGCTTGGGCTAATGATACGGATGGCTCCTCCGGGCTTTATGCGCTGGAGGGCCAGGTTCCAGGCTGGGATGAGGCTGCCCACATAAAAACGAAGTTTATTCCCTCGTTTTCGGCTGTCGTCGAAGACCGTCCCGTCCAGAAAGCGCCCCCGGTAATGGGCTTCCACGATATCTCCTTCCGCCAGCGTACTGTATTCTCCGGGGGAGATGATTTCGTAGAAGTAGCCCTCGGGGGCAGCGTATACGTCGTAGTTCTGGTCGATCGCCCGGTTGATAATCGCATTGCGTTGACGTCCTGGACGGTCGTCCGAAGGAGCGAGTTCGGTAATCAGGCGCTCCTCAATGGCGGATTTAGTCGCGGCATCTTTTGCGGGCGCGGCCGCAGGTGCCGGCGT
>JBCDGT010000361.1:0-4648 GCA_038750915.1 Bacteroidota bacterium | reverse complement strand
TTGAGTACTTTGTGAATAACATCGGTTAATGGGGCATAGACCTCCAAGGGATCTCGACCCGTGATCAAGCCAAAATTATGCATGAACTGCATCAACCTAGGGGTATTTGCCTGAGCTTTTAAGTCCCAAACGGAAGCCGTATGGCATCCTGACTGGTAGGCACCGTCAACAATGGGAGAAATCACCGTTGCCGCCATCATTTCCAGTTCTTGCGAGGTCATCAATCCAGTGGTATCCTGAGACCCAACAATGTTAACGTTGACCCGTACGTAAGACCCTGCGTGCAAGGTTGCTCCGGAGGTACCAACTGCATTTTTGTTAAAGATTTTTTCCACCGCGGTTAGTCCCTGTCCTGGGTGGGAGACTTCCTTAGATAGAGCATATACAGGTGGGACATCAATACCAAGTGTAGCCGCGGCAAAGGTTTGCAGTTTTTTACCGAAGACAACCGCATAAGAGCCCCCGGCTCGGATAAACTCCATTTTTTGCGGAGTCAGCGCACTTGAAATATCGATTAGTTCTTTATCACCACTATATAATTTCTTGGTTTTCGTATTTATAGTCAGTACTGTTCCCGTATCGACGGAGTAAACTTGTTTTAATATCGGCTCCCCTTCCTCATCTACGATCAGATTACCCGCCTCATCCAACTGTTTAACCCAGTTTTTCAAGTCAATACCGATCCCTCCGGTCACTCCAACGGTCGTCAGAAAGATGGGAGAAATGCCATTGGTTCCAGCAACAATTGGCGCAATGTTGATAAAGGGAACATAGGGACTTGCTTGTTTCCCGATCCAGAGAGCCACATTGTTAACCCCCGACATCCGCGAGGAGCCTACCCCCATTGTACCCTTTTCGGCTAGTAACATCACTCGCTTATCAGGATGCTTTTCCTTCAGTGCAAGTAACTCTTGCTGCCTCGCTTCATCAAATTCAAACATACACTGGCCGTGTAATTCTCGATCTGAACGTGAGTGCGCTTCCTTACCGGGAGATAACAAGTCAGTAGAAATGTCACCTACCCCTGCAACGTAGGTGACTACTTTAATCTCTTCATCTACTTCTGGCAACTTAGTGAAGAATTCAGCCTTTGCGTAGCTTTCAATAATATCTTTAGCAATTTCGTCACCGCTTTTAAAAGCTTCTGCCAAACGCTCCATATCCGCTTCGTAAAGGAATACTTGGGTCTTTAGCACCTTTGCGGCTTCCTTGGCAATCGATTTATCCGCTCCTAAAGCTAAATCTAGCAGCACTTCGACGGAAGGTCCCCCCTTCATGTGTGACAACTGCTCAAAAGCAAAAGTTGGTGAAATTTCATCCACCTTAGTACGACCAAGAATAATTTCCTTTAAATACTCAGCCTTAACGGCCGCAGCACTAGTTGTTCCAGGTAAAACGTTATAAATGAAGAAATGAAGCGAGTCTTTACGGTATTCATGGTTTACGTCTTTGATTTGAGCAATTACCTCGCTTAGTAGTTCTCTCCCATCAATCGGTAATGGGTGAAGCCCCTGCACCTCTCTGTCTATAATCTGCTTTAAATACTCGTTGTATTTACTCATGAATCAACTTTTAAGAATAGAAAAATTCATAATTTACTGTAAAAACACAAAAGTAAGCAATTCAACCAAAGGTGATCAATCGCGTACTTTAGGTCAAGTCAGTTTTCTGCAAAATTCGTAACCGTCTTAGGAACTACACCTAGCGTTCCCACCGATGCGAGAGCAGTTCCGCGAACCAATTATGGGGTGTTCAGGGATCCACTCTAGTACATTATTACGGCGCGCTGGGCGTCTTGACAAGTACCGGCGAAAAGGTGATTTTTAGCGTGCGTAGTTGATGCTTTGCTTTTCAACTTCCGTTGCACCTGCGTCCGCGCCACCTTAAAACGGCGCCAACTGATATGGCGCAGACGCAGGTGCCAGGTATTCGGACTTAGCAGCAGTGCCTTAGCCTGGGCTTCACTAAACTTCGCAACTGGAATAAGTAACTACCGATTAGTTCCCATCGCAGCCGGGCTTGGCATCTCTGTCTGTTTCCAAACGGATATTGCTCAGGCCAATATCTACCCCTTCGGTGGCAGCTAAGACGACAGCGGAGGTTATCTGGGTCATATCCACCCCAAGGTCACTAAAACAATTGAGACTCAGGCGGTATTCGCGCCAGTCACCCGCAGTGATTATGACAGCTAGTGCTTGATCGCAGTCAGCCTCTTGGGCGCACATGCCAATGCGGACGGAAGCGTTATCAGCACCGAACGATTTGGCGGAAAATGCCAGTTCCATAGCCGCCGTTGCCTGACGCGACATATCGCTGGGAGTAACTGCACTGATGCGCAGATGGTCGTTGCTGGTGGTAGTCCATTTCAGGCGCAGTGCGTCCTCCTGAGCCTCGTGATCCGTCTTACTGACCAGAAGCCCACCGACCGAAGTTGGGAAACTGGCGATTTGTTTACTGAGGCCATCGGCGGCTAACCATAGACTCCAGGGTGCGACAGCGATTCCTTTGGCAAAGAAGCTACCCGTTGAAGCCACTTCGCTGGCGTTCAGGCCAGACGTTTCAGAAAGCTCGGCTACGGCAGACTCATCCCCGTACGATAGGCCGTAGCCCAGATCAAACAAGGGCGCAGTAGTAGTGGAATGAACCGCAGTGGCTGGCCAGGAAAACGACAAGCGTCCGGTAAAATCGAAGGAGGGATCACGCTGAAATAGCAGGTCCGATACGCCTCCACCTTCACTACCGGGTAACCAGGCGGCGACAAAAGCATCGGAGGCATTCAATTCCGGGTTGGTCCACATTGGACGGCCCGAGAGAAACACGGATACTACCGGAATACCTTTTTCCCGCCAGGTTGTCAACTTACTTACGTCGAAGGCATTGGGTTTGAAATCTAGGTCCTTCCGATCCCCCTGAAACTCCGCGTAGGGGTCTTCGCCATAAACGGCGATCACTACGTCCGCCTTAACACTAGAATTACCATCGGGAGCATGAATCACCCGACCACCCGCAGTGGCAGCAGCGGCTTCGATGCCCGCTAGGATGGACTGGCCATTGGGAAACTCGTCGTTAGTGTGGCCGGTACCCTGCCAGGAGAGCGTCCACCCTCCACAGGCTTTGGAAATACTCTGTGCCCCGTCTCCAACCACCAAGATGGTCTTGGAAGCATCTAGTGGCAGCAAGCCGTCCTTATTTTTCAGCAATACTAACGACTCACGTACCGCCCGGCGAGCGATGGATCGATGTTTAGGGAGGGCAAGTAGGCTCGCATTACCTGCGTTGGGGCGGGTGCTCGGAGCTCCTTTTTCGAAAATGCCTGAGGCAATTTTTACCCTTAGGATGCGACGTACGGCATTGTCTAGTCGCTCCATCGGAATGGTACCGGCTTTAACGTGCTTGAGGGTGCTTTTATAGAGGCCCTTCCAGCTATCAGGCGCCATGTACATATCCAAACCAGCGTTGAGTGACTGCGGGCAGTCCGTATTGGTGCAGCCCGGCACCTGGCCGTGGCCGTTCCAATCACCTACCACAAAGCCAGTAAACCCAAGCCGACCTTTGAGTACATCAGTTAGCAATTCTTTGTCACCGTGCAGTTTACGTCCCTGCCAGCTGGAAAAGGAAGCCATAACGGTTTGTACCCCGGCGGGGATGGCCCCGTAGTAGCCAAGAGCGTGGGTCTCTCGCAATTCTTTTTCAGAAATCTTAGCGTCCCCTTGATCGACACCACTTTCGGTAGCACCATCGGCCAGGAAGTGTTTCGCGCTAGAGATGACCCGGCCTGGGCCCATGAAGTTATCGGCACCAACGCGTCCTTGTAGGCCGTATACGATACGGTCAGCGTAAGACTTGACGAGCTCGCCGTCCTCGGAGAAGCCTTCGTAACTCCGCCCCCAGCGAAGGTCTTGGGGAACGGCTAGGGTTGGGGCGAAGGTCCAGTCATGACCAGAAACCGTAAGCTCGAACGCCGTAACGGCGGCAATTTGCTCGATCAAGTCTGGGTTGTGCATGGCACCGAGGCCAACGTTGTGGGGGAAGATAATGGCACCACTGAGGTTGGCGTGGCCGTGTACGGCATCGATACCCCAGATAATGGGGATGGCCACCTCGACGCCCTCTGGATCGATGGAAGCATTATAATATTCATCCGCCTTTGCCAACCACGTCTCCGTATCAGCGTAGGGCTTGGGGCCCGGAGCGGAGTTCCCTCCACTAAGCACGGAGCCAAGTCGATATTCTTTAACTTCCGCTGGTGTGACCGAGCCATTATCGGCTTGGATAACCTGCCCCACCTTTTGCTCCAGGGTTAGTTTCGGCAGGATCTGATCAATGCGGGCTTCAATGGTAGGGTCAAGGGGGAGTGGCTCCAGGCTGGTCCACGCCTCAGGGTGAACGGAACTGGTAGGAGACACGTCGTTAGTTAACTCCTTCTGCTGGTTGCAGCCTACCGTAAGTAACAAGAAGAACACAAAAAAGGAAAAGAGTAATCGTTTGGAAGTATCCATAGCCTAGTTAAGGAGTTGTGTAGAAGGGCAATATCGACCTTATATTAAGGTGTAAGCTAAGTGAATTATTTCAAAGAATAAGCCAAAGTAGTATGTAAATGAGAACGAAAACATCAGCCCCTTACTAAATTCTTAGACGTAGGGCCAAG
>JBCDGT010000360.1:0-4654 GCA_038750915.1 Bacteroidota bacterium | reverse complement strand
CTGCTGCGCACGACAAACCAGAGCATGGCCGAAATTGCTTTCCAAACCGGTTTTTCGGAACAAAGCGCCTTTAGCAGGGCCTTCAAACGCTGGACGGGCTATGCCCCGGCAGCCTATCGTCAGCTTAGCTAAACCCTTTGGCTTAAAGTGTCAAATTATTGGCTGGTGCGGTCAAGCAGCAGGGGGAAGACCCCCTGACCTTTACCTCCGTAATCATAGTAGCCTTCGCAGATTAAATACGCGACCACGCTGCTACAAAACGGATGTAATATGAAGCGAACCCTGAATTCCTTGCGCAACATCGGACTGCTGAGTCTACTCATTCTTTTCCTACCCGCAATCGCGGATAAGCCGCCTGACTCAAGCGGGAATCCAAGCCCATTACGGGAAGCTGCGTATCGGGTACTCGCTACCAAATGCAACAGTTGCCACCGCAAGCGGAACCCTTTCATGGTCTTTAAACCAAAGAACATGGATAGACGGGCCACTCGCATTTATCGAGCAGTGTACCTCCAAAAACGGATGCCTAAAGCTGGCGGAGCCCCACTCACCCAAGCCGAATCTGACACCCTACGCCAGTGGCTTGAAACCAAATTTGACCAACCATGATTATTACGCTAAAATCACTTACCCTCTACACTGCTTTCTTCCTCACGGGCCTTTCGGCAGGCTTATTTTATGCCTGGACGGTATACGTCATTCCAGGCACTCAACGCGTATCGGATACAACTTACTTAGAAAGCATGCAGGCCATCAACCGAGCCATTCTCAATCCGGCCTTCTATTTGGTTTTTATGGGGCCGGTGATTGCTCTTGGTTGGAGCACCTTCCAGCACTACGCCAACGACCTTCCTTTTTGGCTGCTGCTCATTGCCACCTTGCTGTACGTACTTGGCACTTTCGGGGTGACCATCTTCGGGAACGTACCGTTAAACGACCAACTCGAACTACTTGAATTAAGCCAACTCAACCCACTGAAAGCCAAAGAGTTCCGCTTATCCTATGAGCAGCAGTGGAACCGCCTTCATCTCTACCGAACCATCGCAGCCGTAGCCTCCTTTGGCGCAGCACTAGTTGCCACTTTGGCTAAGTAGCCAGCCTCCAAACAATAAGACAATTTGCCTTGGACTGCCACCGTGGATACGGAGACAGGCAGGGTCTCAATAACCCTTTTCATTCATTTCTACAATTTCATTTATTATGACTAAGCGAATTCTTGTAACCAGCGGAACCGGAAAAACTGGTCGCCGTGTAGCCACTCAGCTTCTGCAATTAGGGCATCACGTCCGCATTGGTAGCCGCCAGCAACAACCGTCCTTTGACTGGACAGACTTCACTACCTTCGCCACCACCCTAAGCGGGATGGATAGTGCCTACATAGTCTACTATCCTGACCTGGCCGTACCCGGAGCCAAGGAGGCCATCCACGCTTTCGTGAATGCCGCCAAGGCCGAAGGAGTAAAAAAACTGGTCTTACTTTCGGGTAAGGGCGAACAGGAAGCAGAAGCCTGCGAAGGTATTGTTGCCGCATCCGGCTTGCGGTATACTTTGGTAAGAGCTTCTTGGTTCAACCAGAATTTTAGTGAAAGCTTCCTACTCGAACCGGTCTTGGCGGGCGAAGTAGCCTTACCGATGCCAGATGCAGCAATTCCTTTCGTCGACGTAGAAGACATTGCCGAAGTAGCCGTTCAGGCATTACTCCACCCGGAATACGATGGCCAAACCCTAGAAGTGACCGGTCCGCGTAAACTTACCTTTGCCCAAGTTGTCGCAGAAATCGCCCAAGCTACCGGCCGGTCGATCAGCTTTCAACCAATTTCCATGGGGGCCTATCGAAGCGCTCTGCAAGCCGCCGGCTTGCCAGGAGATTACGTTTGGCTACTGGGTTACCTCTTCGAGGAAGTGCTCGGCAATCCCGCCAACCAAACTATCTCGCAAGACGTAGAAAAAGTCTTAGGTCGACCTGCTACTGACTTCAGTGACTACGCCAAACGTATTGCCGCCACTGGGCTCTGGCATCAATCCGTTGATCAGCTTGCCTTATAGTACCTTCCTTTGCACCTGCGGACGCGCCAACTGCTTAATAATATGGCGCGGTCGCGGGTGCAAGCGTGGTTTTTCAGATAGCTAGGCAGTCAGCTTCTCAGCTAGTTTAATCGTAGCCTATTTGCAGGAAGAAGCTAGAAAAAGCAATATCAATTTAAACGCAAAATCGATACTATTTTGGCCAAGTTCCCTGCGAAAACCTTGCTGCGTAGAAGAGAAATCTTCCTATACGACCGTCAGTACAACGTTCCCGCGCTTACGCCCGGTGTCGACGTACTGATGGGCCACAGCGGCTTCTGACAAAGGATACTTTTTGTCAATGACCATCCGCAGCTTACCCTGGGTAATTAGCTGGGTAATCTCCGCCAGATAGTCCCGAAGTAATTGCGGCTTACGCAAGCCAGTCGCGTCAAACTTAACTTTTCGGGTAGAAAAGAATTGCGTTCGGAGCACATCTAGCAATAGTGATAGCCCAAGCACCGGAGACAGATAAACCCCTTCATTGCTTAACAGGTGCTTACATTTTCCGTAGCTAGTGGCGCTGATGGTATCGAAGATAACGTCGTAAGTAGCTGTTTCCCGTAAAAAATCCGTTTGGGTGTAATCAACTACTTCATCCGCGCCAAGAGACCGAACCAAATCCATATTGCGGGTACTACAAACACCGCTTACCCGTGCGCCGAAGGCGTGCGCTAGCTGCACAGCGGCCGTCCCTAGGCTACCAGAAGCGCCGATAATTAGTACGGATTGTCCCGGTTGCACCTGGGCCAGCGTTTTCAAAAAATGATAGGAGGTAAGCGGGCCATCACAAAGCGCCGCTGCTTCTGCGTAGGAAAGTGCCAGCGGTATCCAGTCGATCACCCCATCTTCCGCCACACATACATATTCGGCGTTGGCGGCGAAGCCGATGCCACTTTCTCCGTAGACGCGATCGCCAACGGCAAAGTCTTGTACCGCCGCTCCTACGCCAACTACTTTGCCGGCAAAGCCCGTCCCCAAAATGTTGTTACGCGGACGAGTGAAGCCCATAAACAAACGAGTGACGGCTGGCTGGGCACGTCGCAACATGGTATCAGCAGTGGTTACAGGCGTTGCGTACACCTTGACCAGGACCTCTTTGGCTTTCGGAATAGGTTGCTCAATAGTGGCAATCTCGATGTTTTGGGGAGCTCCGTAACGGGTAAGTACGGCGGCTTGCATACTATTTGCAGTCATGTCTTTGTGGTTTTTGTGTGCCACAAAGGACGGCCTGGTACTTAGGCGGGTCGTTCGAATTTGTAAATCCGAACAAAATCGCCACAGCTATTTTAGCGAAGCTGTTGTTTTCGGTAGGCTGCTGGAGTCATGCCCGTCTTTTTCTTAAAGAAGGTATTGAAAACGGTTTTGGAGTTAAAACCACTCTCGTACGCTAAGCCCAACAACGTAAGATGCTGGAAATTCGGATCAGCCACCTTAGCCTGGAAGGCGGCTATCCGGTAACTATTAACGAATTCCGCAAAGTTTTGCGCAAAGCCTTCGTTTAGCAGTTGAGAGAGATGATTGGGTGGTAAATCAAGCGAAACTGCCAGCTCGCGTAGGCTTAGTTCTGGCCTCAAATAGGGCTTTTCCTTTTCCATCAGCGTGGTAAGCTGACGTTTGTACTCTGTGATCTTGCCTTTAGGCAAAAGGGCTTTTTTATACTTCCTAGTCGGGACATCCTCCAAGGTTTGCTTCCCGAAAATTTGCCTAGTCAAAGCTTGAAATTCTGGGAATTCCCGCAACGGCTTAAGGATCGGATCGATCTGGGTGTATACGACCACGGGAAGCTTCAACTCAATGGCACGAGCTAGTAACTCTAATGCTTGGTCATTCTTCCCAAGTAAAGTATAGCAAAGAATAAGTAGAATGGTGGCACGGTCCATCTGGGGACCTTCCAGCTCTTTTTCTAACAGCCGCAGGCCTGCGCTTGCTTTTTCTGGGGAAGTAATGGCATGTACCATAGTTGTTCCGCCAATCTTAAGTAAATCGTCTGCTGGAACCGGAAGCTCCTCAAAGAAGCTCAGGGCGCGCTGATGGTCACCTGAAAGTAGGAAAGCCTGCCCCAGTTCTGCAAGAGAGACATGGGCATCGGGCTTCACTTCCAGGCTCTTTTCGTAGTACTGTATCGCAGACTGGTACCTCTCCTGTACGTAAAAAAGAAAGCCCTTAAGGTGAAAGCTGATGGTGGAAAAAGGGTCAATTTGTAGCGCGATATCAATATAATTATGGGCCGCTTGAAGCTTGCCCTCCGTTACCAGCATCGAAGTCATTGATTGGTAATACTCAACGGACGGTCGCTGCTCAAAAGATTTGTTCAAGTGCTGGTAAGCACTCGGTAAATCCCAGTCTTGCAAAAAGCTTTTAAAGGATAAATGAAGTTGTACTTCCGGCAGGGTTTCGTCCAGTTCGATGGCCCTTTCCAGAAATGGATGCGCTTTAGTGAATGCCTCTGGAGCGGACATCAATCCCAACGTGCCCAGTAAGGTATACCCCAAGTGCATGCCCAGATGCGCCAGCGGGAAATCAGGCTGATCGGCAATGATTTTACGCAGGATTTTCATCCCGGTTTCAATCTCTGGCTCGCTCATTT
>JBCDGT010000359.1:0-4662 GCA_038750915.1 Bacteroidota bacterium | reverse complement strand
ATTTAGTAGAAATCAGCCCTAAAGCCGCTCCTCCAGTGGTTAAAATCATCGACTACAAGAAATTCTTATACCAGCAAAAACAGCGGGAAAAGGAAATGAAGGCCAAAACGGTCAAAACCGTAGTCAAAGAAGTACGCTTCGGCCCCAATATGGGCGAACACGACTTCGAATTTAAGCTAAGACACGCTCGCGAGTTTCTCGAAGATGGCGCAAAGGTAAAAGCCTACGTACAGTTTCGGGGTAGGTCCATTGTCTTCAAAGATCGGGGTGAATTACTCCTGCTTCGCTTCATGAAGGAACTTGAAGACGTTGGTACCGCCGAAGCCATGCCAAAAATGGAGAAGCGGCGAATGAACGTCATGATTGCGCCTAAAAAACGCAAGAAAGGCGAAGCACCAAAGAAGAAAAAAGAGGCCCCGACGCCTGAGCCTAAGGCAGAAACTTCTGATGAGAGCTAATTCTCCCCCCTTTTAAATAGACCAATCGTCCCCCGCTTAGCTGTGCTGAGCGGGGGATTTTTTCAGCGGGTCTTCTCCTCTAAACATTTCTTAGCTTGCAGCAACAATAGGAGGGTGGACTGTGGAGGTCCACCCTCCTTGAAAATACCAAAGGACCAACAGACCAAAGCACCACCATGGCCGACCAATTAGGCATCCTCACCTTACTTCCGCCCGTTATTGCTATTCTGCTAGCGATCCTCACTCGGCAAGTATTTATTTCTCTGACGGTGGGCATCTTTCTAGGTTACGTAATTCTTGCAGAGGGCAACCCGTGGCTTGGTTTCCTGGATACCCTACAGGGCATGGTAGACGTCTTTGCCGACGCTGGTAATACCCGTACCATCATGTTTTGTGCGCTAGTTGGAGCACTGATTGTATTCATGCAGCGGTCCGGTGGCGTAGCGGGTTTCATCGCCCGGGTAGAGCGCAGTCTGAGGAAGTACGAAAACCGACGGGACGGTGCCGGTAGGGTCGTAGTACAGTTATTGGCCTGGCTGACCGGGGCACTGGTCTTCGTCGAGTCTAGCATCAGCGTCCTGACGGTAGGAACACTTTACCGGCCCATCTTCGACAAACTGGGCATCAGCAGGGAAAAACTGGCCTATATCGCCGACTCCAGCTCCGCTCCAAGCTCTATCCTGATTCCTTTCAATGGTTGGGGGGCTTTTATTATGACGTTGCTCGCAGCAGAAGGTTTTGCTAATCCTTTTGGGACCATGATCAAAGCCCTAGGCTACAATTTTTACGCCATCGCGGCCCTCCTGTTAGTACCGATTATTATTCTACTCGGGCGCGATTTTGGCCCCATGAAAAAAGCACAATCCCGCGCTGCTACCGGCAAGGTCCTTAACGATGGAGCAACACCGGTGGTCGATACCGAGCTTACGGATATTGCCGCTAAAGCAGGAGTTAGGCCCCGTGCGCGCAACATGATTCTTCCGATCGTAGTCATGGTCATTTTTATGCCCGTAATGCTGGCGTATACGGGTTGGGCGGGTGCGCGGGAGCTTTTGGGCGCAAACGCAGGTGCCGGAGAAATGCTCTTTCAGGCCATTGGGTCGGGTTCTGGCTCTACGGCCGTTCTGACGGCGGTAACCTTAGCTATTCTCATTAGCTTGCTCTACTACAAAGCACAGGGCATTTTTGGTATTCGGGAAAGCGTGGACTTGATCCTAAAAGGTATTGCCGGGCTCATTCCCCTGGCGCTACTAATGTTACTCGCTTTTGCTATCGGCGCCCTTTGTAAAAAGCTAGAAACGGGCATTTACGTTGCTGATGTGGCCAAGGGTTTCCTTTCACCTGGCTTGGTGCCTTTCCTGGTTTTTCTAGTTACCTGCTTCATTGCCTTCAGTACCGGCACTAGCTGGGGGACCTTCGCCATCATGATTCCAATTGCTGTCCCAATGGCTACCGATATGGACGGCAATGTACTGATGGCCGTAGCCGCCGTACTGGGTGGCGGCGTCTTCGGAGATCACTGCTCTCCGATTTCCGACACGACCATCCTCTCCAGCATGGCCTCCGCCACGGACCACGTTGACCACGTGAAGACGCAGTTACCCTATGCGGGAATAGCTGGTGGATTGGCGGCCTTACTGTACCTGGTGTTGGGGTTGATCTAATTACCACTGCTAGCGTTTCCTCGGCTGTATCTTTTGGCCTGACGCAGTCGAACGGAAGTTCATCCGATGCGTAAAATATGATGGAAGTAAGGATTAAGCCACCGCCCAACGTCTTGAGAACACAATTAAGCTCAATACTGCGTGCACAAATTCTCACTCCTCCTCCTTTCTTTGCTCTTCATCCCGGCCTGTGCACCTGCGCCAGCGGAAGAAGAAGCGCCCATACCCCACCCCGCCGACATTTATCTAGCCCAAGCCCCCGTTCCGATTACCGCCGCGGTTAGTGAACGTAGTACCGGTGGACCGCGCGACTTTTATTCCGAAGGCGATTATTGGTGGCCAGATCCCGATAACCCGGACGGCCCTTACATCCGTCGTGACGGAGAGACCAACCCAGATAATTTTGTTGCTCACCGCCGGGCGATGGTGGCGCTGGCCAAAGCAGTGGCTGCCTTGACGGCGGCTTACGTAGCGACCGAAGATGAGCGCTACGCGGATAAAGCCTTGGAATACCTGAAGGTGTGGTTCGTCGATCCGCAAACCAGTATGACGCCCCACCTGCTTTATGCACAGGCGATCAAGGGCAGAGTGACTGGCAGGGGCATCGGGATAATCGATACCATTCACCTTATTGAAGTAGCCAAGGCAATTCAGGTACTCAGAAACAAAGGCTACCTTAAGGATCATGATTTCACCCCCATCCGCAAATGGTTTGAGGAGTATCTGACCTGGCTAACCACCCATCCCTACGGCATCGATGAGCGTGACCACGGCAACAACCACAGTACTTGGTGGGCTGCACAGGTAGCCGCCTTTGCCGATTTAACGCAGCGCCCCGAGGAGATGGAACTGGCCCGGAAAAGGTTCAAGGCCCTCCTTTCTGCGCAAATGAACGACGCCGGCGGCTTCGTCGATGAGCTTACCCGGACGAAACCATACATCTACATGCTCTTCATTCTCGAAGGCTACTCTGTGCTAGCAGAATACGCCACGACACCTAAAGAAGACTTATGGAACTATGAAGGCAAGCATGGGAGTCTCCGCAAAGCTTGGCATTTCATGTTGCCTTTTATCAAGGATAAGACAGCTTGGGCCTACCCCCCCGATGTGATGCACTTCGATAAAGTGCCTATTCAGTCTCCGGGCCTCTTCCTGGCAGCGCGGGCGTATGAAGATAAAGAGATGATGGCTGTATGGGAAAGCTTGGACCCCGAACGGGCAAATGCGGAAATTGAAAGAAATTTTCCGATTCGGCAACCAGTATTATGGGAGTAAGCCCCCACTATTAGACATTTTGCTTTTTCCTCTCTAACTACCGGAGATAGCTGCGCAGCAAAACCGCTACGCTGGAGAACATCTGGCGCAAAAAATGTCGGTAGTATCGGGAATGCTCAGTTAGGTGAATACGGAAATGCGCCACGATGCTTCTTACCCTGCTTGGTATATGGAGCCTCCCTTCGCGTCTTTCGAATTTCAAACTTCTTACTTCAAACTTTTTTCTTCTGATATCGTCCTTACCTTGCACCCGCGTTAAGCGCCCCAAGAGAAGGAATGACAACCCACTACCAGCTAAATCAATTACCCCGCTTTCGCCGAGCCGTACTTACGATTGGCAGTTTTGATGGTATTCACCGCGGACATCAGCAGCTACTCGCCCGCATTAGGCGGCTAGCAGAGCGTAGAGGCGGCGAATCGGTAGTCATCACTTTCGACCCTCATCCGCGAACCGTCTTATTCCCCGACGACAATAGTTTACGGTTACTCACTACCACCTTAGAAAAAGCAAATTATTGCGAAGAGTTGGGCATTGACCACCTCGTTGTCATTCCATTTACCAAGGAATTCAGTCAACAGACCCCGGAGGAATACATTGAGCATTTTCTGGTCCGTTACTTTCACCCCGATCGCATCGTCGTTGGTTATGACCATCGTTTTGGAAAAGACCGAAAAGGTGACCTGGCCTACCTCCAACACCTTGGCAAAGCCTTCAATTATGAGGTCATCGAAATCGACGCCCAGGAAGTAAACGACATTACGGTAAGCTCTACGAAAATTCGCAACGGCCTCCTGGGCGGAGAAGTCCGCGCCGCCGGTGCCCTCTTAGGGCGCCCCTATGAACTGACCGGTGAAGTGGTTGAAGGCAAAAAAATAGGCCGCACTATTGGTTTCCCTACCGCCAACATCAAGCCATTTCACCCCCTCAAGCTCATCCCCGCCAACGGCATCTACGCCGTAAAAGCTCAGTGGCGCGACGCGATTTACGACGGCATGCTCTACATCGGAGACCGCCCCAGCCTCCATGACGGCCGGGGGGTGACCATAGAGCTTAACATCTTCGATTTTGACGATAACCTATACGGGGAAACCGTTACCGTAAGTTTCTTCGATTTTCTGCGGGGTGACCTGACGCTCAATGGCCTCAGCGCCTTACAAGATCAGCTTAAGAAAGATGAAGCAGCGGCCAGAAAAGCCCTGGCCAGCGAGAGGACTTTCGAAATTGTTCCCACCAAGCCTTTTACCCCCGATACAGCAGTAGTTAT
>JBCDGT010000358.1:0-4699 GCA_038750915.1 Bacteroidota bacterium | reverse complement strand
TTGAAATTAGCGGAGACGGAGCAACCGAGACAGACCTTCGGATACTGACCCCCAGCCCACTTACCATACCTGCGGGTGCCACGGAAGCGACCATTCGATTGCAGGTAGCAGACGGGGTAGATCCCGAACGTTTGGAACGAATGGGGATCATCGAAATCCTAGAAGACGACTGGTTCGAGCTGACGGAACGGCGTTTTTACAACTTCGTTTACAGTGTACCCCACACGGCCGCAGTAGAGCTCTGGGCCCCCAACCTGGCCTTCCCGATCCTTTGGGGCTACACCAGTTTCGGACCAGAGCCAGTTCCAGAAGGCAGTGGACTTGATGCCGGTCCCCACTTTGCCTTTGCCTACGCCAGCCGGACGGAGCCGAACATCATCGGGATGTTCAATGCAGTTCCCGGAACTTCCTCCACCAACGCGCTGAATATGGTACGCATCTATGCAGACGATGAGGTATCTTCTGCTTCTGCCAGGATTAGTATCCCCGAGTTATTCAAACTTATCCCTGAGAGTGAGGGAGCGACCTTCGGCCGGGTGGAGGTCATCGAACAAAGAGTTACGATTACCCGCCGGAGTTCGTCCGGGCTACCACCTTTCCAGATCGGTCTCTCGGGAAGCGGAACTTACGATGAGGACACCGGGATCATCCTGGTCGACGTATTTTTTGATGAGACCGAACTAGGTAACGGAGCATCCGTACTAAGGCGCTACTCTTATGAATCAAAAAAACGCGAATAACTAATTTTTTATCGCCTAAACCCCAGAATTATTCACTCTAAAAATCCAATTATATGAGAGTTATTTACATTATTTTGCTGGCTTGTTTATTTGTCCCTACCCTTAACGCGCAGACGCCCGCTCTAATCGAGGACATTTTCCCCGGTAACGAAGACAGTAGTCCAACCCGCTTCAACCGTTTGGGTGATAAACTTATCTTCCGGGCTGAAACCCCCGACGAAGGCGTGGAACCCTGGATCTCCGACGGTACTCCAGAAGGTACATTTCTGTTGAAAGACATCAATACTGACCCGGATCTTTCCCGGGGTAACTCTAACCCAGACAACTTCACCTTCTACCAAGGAAAATTCTACTTCAAGGCCCGTTCTAGTGGCTTTGGCGACGAACTGTGGGTAACTGATGGCACCCCTGAGAATACAGTCCTATTGAAGGACATCCAAGAAGGGGATGGTAACGGCAACCCCTTCGACTTCATCGTGTACGAGGGTAAACTTTACTTCACGGCCAACAACGGAACGAACAGCTCTGAGTTATGGGTTACCGATGGCACGGAGGAAGGGACCCAGTTAGTAGTTGATATCCAGGAAGGAGGAGGTCCCGGCAACCCTAACTTTAAAACCATCTTCCAGGACAAGCTTTTCTTCACGGCCAACGACGGCCTCGTAGGTAACGAACTCTGGATGTCCGACGGTACCGAAGAAGGGACTATGTTGGTGAAAGACATCCGCGATGGTGGTAATGCTTCTCCGAGTCAGTATTTTGAACACAATGGGGAATTGTACTTCCGCGCCAATGATGGTAATGTCGGCACCGAACTTTGGAAAACAGATGGTACCGAAGAAGGGACGGTACTTGTCCGAGACATCCGGGAAGGCTCTAGTAGCAGTTCTCCCAGCGATTTTTTCACCCTTGGCGACTCCCTCTTCTTCGTGGCAAATGATGGCGACGGCAAAGAGCTCTGGATCACTGGTGGCGACTCTGCTTCTACCCGTAAATTTATTGATCTTAATCCCGAAGGGGCCAGTGATCCGCGAGAAATCATTATTGCCACCGAAAATGAAGTCGTCGTTTTCGTGGCCGACACGAGTGACGCCGACAATGGCGGACAGTTCTATTCTATCTTCGGTGAAGGAGGAGAAATAGAACTTTTTCCAATCCCCGAAGTCATGGAAGACCTTCCTGGTGCCGATCCAGAAGATGTCGTTTATACCGGAACGTCGTTGTATTTTAGCTACGAAAGTCCAGAAACGGGTAGAGAAATTGCGGTTTACAACGCTGCCCTAGACGAAGGGCAGGCTCTTCCTGAAACAGTACCCGGACCGGGCGGTGATGTAGACGACATTACCCTAATTCTCAACCAGGTGTACTTTGAAGCGGAAGACTCCACTAATGGTGCCGAACTTTGGGGCTTTACCCCGCTTACCGCGTACGTCAACTTAATTCCGGAACCCGGAGCGATTGTACTCCAAACGGGCGACACGTTAGACTTCGGCGTGGTCACGCCAGGCTTTTCCAGTAGTATTTCCCTCAATGCCGTGCATACGGGTACGGACCCCACCATCTTTTTAGAAAATGATTTAGAAGACCTTTCCGCACCTTTCTCTGGCAATGCTGCTTTACTTGAACTAGTCATTTCTCCCGGCGACAATATCCTGACGGACCTGCTTACTTTCGCACCTACCGCAGTGGGAACCTTTGTTGACAGCATCGACATAGATGTCCAAGCCCTAGGTATCTTACCTAATAAACTTTATCTCAAGGGCGCTACTGCTTTCGGGCAACTGGGCCTGAGTGCCGAGGCTACGAGTATCAACCGAGACGGAGAACTAGATTTTGGTGACGTACCTACCGGAAGGGACTCGACGATCAGCGTAAGCTTGGCTAATGACGGAGTAGGTATGCTGGTCATCAGTTCCTTGGGCTTAAATAATGGGGCAGACTTCTCTGCGGCCACTTTAGCTGATACACTTGCCCCCGGCGAAAGTATTTCAGTAGAGGTCAGCTTCAGTCCCACGGAAATTGGTGATTTCCGGGATACGCTTACGGTAGTTACCAACGACGAAGGTGGCGATTATTCCATCGCTCTGGTCGGAACCGCGATTGTGAACAGTGTAGTTGAGCAGGGGCTTCCCGCTCGTGCCGTATTCCCCAATCCCGCCAACGATGAGGTGACGATAGCCCTCGCCAGCCCGCTGCAAGATGGTAAATGGCGTATTTTCAACGCTAGCGGACAATTAGTACGTAATGGAGTATGGCCACAAGGCTTAAGTCTCCACCAATTACCCGTTCGGGGTTTGCCCTCTGGCATTTACCACGTAGAGGTGAGTGGCAATGGTGGCCGCCTAACGGCTAAGGTGATTAAACGATAAGCCTTACCCAGCCCGTTATTTATCAGGTGGCGGAGTTTCACCCGCTAAATTATTGAAGCGAGAATTCTGCCACCTTATTCTCCTGCAGGTCCGTCATTTACCGCGATGCGTTTTTCATCCTTATTCATGCTATGCTGCTTGTTGCTCCTGGTGAGCTGTCAGGATGCCAGTAAGTCGGCAATGACTGATCTAAGGGCCGCTTACGCTCGACCCGCCGCGGAATGGCCGACTCCGGAACTTGCACCGGGTGTTGAGCACCAGGAGCTGGCTATCCTTAACCGGGATGGACTGCGGTACGCCAGTGGAGAATGGGATGACCTAAAAGCGGAAGACGAAAAAGCCCTACGTGATTTAGGCAAGCGATTGTTTTTCGATCCCCGCTTGTCGGCCAGTAACCAGATAAGTTGCGCGTCTTGTCACGACCCCGATCTTGCGTGGGGGGATGGCCGGCGGCGCAGCTTTGGTCACGATCGTCAACGAGGAAAACGCAATGCTCCTACCTTACTGAATGCCGGCCACTGGGAAAGCTTGTTTTGGGATGGTCGCGCGGCTTCCTTAGAGGAACAAGTTCTGGGGCCGCTACAAGACAGCGAAGAAATGCACCAGTCCCTGGAAGAATTAGGGCCAGAACTGAGTAGTACGAAAGGATATCCCGAGCTTTTTCGAGCCGCTTTCGGAGTTAGTGACATTGACGTACGTAAGATTGCCTTTTCCATTGCCGCCTTTGAACGTAGTATCCACAGTCGTACCAGCCGGTTCGACCACTTCCTTAACGGGAAATACGAATCCCTCAGTGATCAAGAGATTCGTGGACTCCACCTTTTCCGGACAAAAGGACGTTGCCTCAATTGCCATAACGGCCCTCTGTTTTCCGACCAGCAATTCCACAATATGGGTAGCCACCTAATGGGCCGCCCCGAAGAAGATTTAGGGCTATATAAAATTACCAAAAACTGGGATGATGCCGGAAAATTCCGAACCCCTAGCCTCCGTGACATTGTCTACACCGGGCCTTATCTCCATCACGGTAATATCATGGAATTACGTGAAGTGCTACAGATGTACAGTGCGGGGATGCCGCAGGTTATTCCCAAAAATGTACGTAAAAAAGCCGCCCATGTTCCCGTTCACGACCCCATCTTACAACGGCTCGACCTTACGAAGGCAGAAATAGATGATTTACTCGCCTTTTTACAGAGCATTTCCACACGACCCCGAGCGATGCGGGTACCGGAATTAGTTAAGTAATCAGCAAAAGCACTCTCCGTGTGCGAGCATATTTAACTTTTGTACTAATCAACAACTGGCAATTGGCAACCTCTCGCTCACGGAGTGAGCATCAACCGACTCTGCACCTGCGGCCGCGCCCAATTGATTAGCTGAAGATCCAGCCGATCATTGCGAACAGCCCCCAAAGTAGGAGGCCGAAGATCACTAATACAGTAATAATAACCCCAATAACCACTGGCCAGACACTGCCGGAGTGTTGCCCTTCACCGTAATATTCACGCATCAAAACGGCGTTACGATAGTTCGCTTTGTAGAAAAGATCGAAGATATTTCCGAGGATAGGGACGGTACCAACTAGGG
>JBCDGT010000357.1:0-4706 GCA_038750915.1 Bacteroidota bacterium | reverse complement strand
GGACGGCAAATTCCTCTACAATCTTGCCAATGACCCCGGTCAACGAGAAAACTTGATTGACGGAGAAGCTACTCGTGCCGCAGCAATGCAGGAAGCTTACGAAGCGTGGTGGTCTCGCCTGGAAAGTGATATTGCCATTACGAACCGCATTATCATTGGTCACCCGGCGGAGAACCCTAGCTTGCTTACCTCCCACGATTGGCATACCGAAAAAGGTCCTCCGTGGAACCAAGGACAAATTCGAGCAGGTAAAGTGGACAATGGTTATTGGGCATTGGACCTGGCCGAGGCCGGAACCTACTCCTTCAAGCTTTACCGGTGGCCCCCGGAAGCTGCCCAATCCCTCGCGGCTTCCGTACCTGCGGGTGGGCCTATTCCTGGAGGAAAACCTTTTGCGGAAGGGGTGTCTTTAAAGCCAACGGGCATTAAACTCAAAATCGGTGAAAAGGAGCTGGAAGGTGCTGCTAGTGAAACTGCCGCTTATTGTCTTTTTGAAGCTGCCGACCTGCCTGCCGGTCCCATTGAACTGCAAACTTGGATCACGGATACCGAAGGGGTAACCCGTGGTGCGTACTACGTGAAGGTAGAGCGGATGGAGTAGGGGATTGGTCTATTGGTTCGTTGGCCTGTTTTCCAGTGGAGTTAATTGCGTGGCTTTACCAGAGCTAATCTCTGAAAATCAATTTGTCTTATAATTTTCGTCTTTAAAGCTGACGCTGACCATTAAAAGACCAACGAACCAACCGACCACACTTAGTCAACTAAAATACAGTCACCAACAATCTTACTGAAGTTTGTTTGTTCGTATCCAGCGTATTTTACGGTAAGGGAGCCGTCGAAGTCTTCTTTGTGGAGGATGGTAATGGTCGTTCCAAGGCTAATCTTGCGATCATTCATCAAGTGGAGAAAATCGTTAGAGGAATGCGCAAGGGCCACTACATTAACAGTTTCTCCTACCTGACAGTCCGATAGTCGCCGGTGTTCCATGGTGGCAATATTGCCTTTGGTGTCAGGAATGGGGGAACCGTGAGGGTCGGTTGTAGGGAAGCCCATGAGCTCGTCCATACGAGCGAAAAACCCTGGACTTTTAACGTGCTCGATTTGTTCGGCGATGGCGTGCACTTCTTCCCAGCCAAAGCCCATCCGTTCTACCAAAAACATCTCCGTAAGTCGGTGTTTACGCACGATTAAGGCGGCTTGTTTACGCCCTTCTTTGGTTAGTCTTACGGGTTTGTATTTTTCGTACTCCACTAAGCCTTGGTCCCGTAATTTTTTAATCATGCTATTCGCCGAAGGCGTGCTGACTCCCAAAGACTTACTTAGGTCCGAGATACTTACCTTGCCGTTACCGTTAGCAAGTGCTAATAGAGCCTTCAAGTAGTTTTCTACCGTAGGAGTAGCCATGGGGGAAGATAGCTAGTAAGTAGTTGAAAGAGGGAATTTTAGTTTTGGTGGCGATAATAGACAATAGCTTCCGTACTGACCCCGAGCATACTTAACTCGAGTAGGTCCTGCGTAACGCGAAGAATACCGTAGCAATCCGTGCCCGCGGGGCCACTGATGGTGAAACAGGCGATTTCCATGGGGGCTCCTCCGTTGCAGTCGCCCGGACACTGGGCATGGTAGGTCATGGCTTCCTGGAGTAATAACTCACCATTGTAGAAGGTGGAATAATGATCGATGGTAAATTCGACTATTTCCTTTTCGTCGACGGAATTGACCCATAAGCCGGCCAGCTGGGCGGCAATAGTAGCTGCTTCACCACTTGGTGGCATGGCGACCCCATTAGAGTAGGTGAAGGGAGCAGCCTCTTTGCCTTTAGCCGCCATGGGGGTTGCGTTTTCACCGTTTGCGGAAGGGTAGGCGTTGGGGTCTGCGGGAACGGAACCGTAAGCAGCGGGCTGTTCGCTTGCGGTGGGTGCCTCGTACCCTGGAGGTTTGGGCAGGGCAGTACTGGCCGTCATCGGTTGTGGGCTGGTGGCTGGATCGTAGGCGGGCCCTTCTAAATCAGTAGGGGGTTCGTAACCTTCGGTACTAGTTGCTGAAGGGGTTGACGTAGAAGCAGTACTTTTTTTAGGGGTGCTACAGGCAACAAATAATGCGCAAATAGCAAACAGTAGGAGGGTACGCATGGGTGGAGATTTTGAACTATTGGCGGCTATCGACGGGCCACTTTTACTTAAAAAATGAGGGTAGTTCTACGATATTAACGTTTCGAAAGCGGTTTGCGCATACTGATAAATGTAACAACTTCCTGTGGATCGTCGGTAAGGTGCAAAAAGTTAGCGTATTCTTTTCCTTCCGCTAAACTTTGTAGTAGGGGAAATAATTGAGTGGTTTCCGCATAACGTTCTCGGCCAAGAAAAACCATGGGGCTGACGTAATCGAAGGTAACGTAGTGGTTTTGAGCAGCGTCCATGAAAATTTCCTGCGTCGTTCCCGCGCTTCCAGGGGCGTAGACAATGCCGAAGACGGCGATGGCCAGGAGGGTGTCTTCGCGGATGCTATTGCTAAAATATTTGGCGATATAGGTAGCAAACAGATTACTTGGCTCATGGCCGTAAAACCAGGTAGGGATGGCCAAACTTTCTGCTCCTTCTGGAAAACGCTCCAGGATGGCGTAGGCGGCTTCCTGAAAGCCAGGGTCGGTATACTTGGGGGCTTTGGCCAGGGTAGTGAAAACCCAGGCAAGTTCTTCCTCCGCTACGCCGGCGAGGTAGGCACCTAGATTGGCCGCTTCCATGATGCCCGGACCACCACCAGAAGCGATGAAATAGCCTGCTTCGGTAAGTAATTTGGCGGTGCGCAGACTGCGGAGGTAGTCCTTGGAATCACGGCTTTTGGAATGTCCTCCCATAAAGCCAACGACCTTGCGGCGCGGTAGCCCCTTGTCGTCAAAATCGAGTAAACGTCGGAGGCCCTCATCAATACTGAAATCGTGTAGCCTTTGCCAAAGTGCTTCGTTAATGTTCGGGCAGTGCCTAGAGCTGACGAAATGTCGGTAAATCTTTATGTCTACACTGTTGTCAAGCTCAGGATCGTAACCGTCCATTAATTCTTGCCAGGTGTAGAGGTTACGCCGTAAAGGGCGGTAAGGGAGGTGTTGCGGTGCGTGGAGGAAATTGGCCCCACGTTTGCGTAAAGCTAATTCTGTTTCAATGGGAAGATGGCAGCCAATAAATAGGGTTGTATCATCAATGGATACCTTATCCCAATTGAGCGTTAAAGGTCGAAGATCAACGTCCACAATAGTGGTCTCGTGTAGATCCTTATGGCCCGCTAAAATCCATTCTTCGTCAATTGTACGGAGGATGGGGCAAGGGGGGTGGATGAATTTTGAAGACATTTAGTTGGTCGGTTAGTACTTTGGTCTCTTGGTTCGTTGGTAAGCAAGACGGACCTCCCGGTCCGTTCATTGTTTTGGTAATATTGATCAATTACTTCTTTACGGGAGTTGTAGGGCAGGATAACTGGTTAACTTAAAATCCGATGAAGCTGGAGTACTTGAGGCAAAAGTAACTGCTTACCATCGTTGATGATAATAAAATCAGCGGCAGCTTCCTTTTCTTCGTCGGACCACTGCTGGGCGGCACGGGCGGCAAACTGTGCGGCACTACTACCATCACGGGCCATTACCCTTTCTCGACGGACGGATTCAGGACAGCTGACAACGATTAGGCCATCAAACTGGTTTTGGCGCCCGAGCTCTAAAATAATGGCTGCTTCGTAAAGGGTGTAAGGGGCTACTTGGGCTTTTTGCCAGGTGAGTGCATCACGATGAACTGCGGGGTGTACCAGGGCATTGAGCCTAGCGATGGCCTCGGAATTTACGAAGGCTTTTTCCGCTAAATATTTACGGTTAAGTCGTCCATCTGAGCTATAGGTGCGGTCACCAAACTCTTGCTTTATCGCGGTAATTAGTTGCGTGTCTTCCGTCATGAGCCGTTTAGCGGCGGCATCAGCGAAGTATGTTGGAATCCCGAGGGGGACAAATAATTGAGCAACGGTGGACTTGCCAGCGCCAATGTTTCCGGTGAGAGCGTAGTGGGGCATGTTGGTCTTTTGGTTCGTTGGTAGTTTAGTCTTCTGGGCAAAGGACCCAAAAATGAGCTAGGAAGAAACCTCCCCTCCCCTTAGGGGATGGCCTGGAGGTTAAAGCCATTTTTTACGGCGACTCGCCTTTAGCTCGCTGCGTTGTTTTTTGTTTTCCAGGCGCTTTCTTTTGTTGGCAACGAAGGCTTTACCCCGGTGGGGTCTGGGGATGGGGCGGTTGCTACGGTCGAGAAGCTTGCGTAAGCGTTGCACGGCACTCTTGCGATTTGCGTGTTGGCTACGACTGCTTTGATCCACTACGGAAATGATGCCAGTGGTACTTAGGCGAGGCCCTAAGTGGTGTTTCAATTGGAGCTTTTCCCGACGACTGAATGCCTGGCTTCCTTTTAGATCGAAGATAATTTCGACTTTGCTTTCCGTCTTATTTACGTGCTGCCCCCCTGCGCCGGAAGACCGCGAGGTACGAAAAGTGAGCTCTTCCAGTAGGGTCTGCCAGTTCATTGGTTAATCATTTTACCTTTCCTAGCACCTGCGGCAGCGCCCAAGAACCAAAATTATTGGGAGCGGTTTATATAGGTAATATGGCAAAAAAAGATAAGGAATCGAGTCCTGAAGAAAGCAATCTTTTCCCCGTCAATCGGGTTGATAATGCT
>JBCDGT010000356.1:0-4709 GCA_038750915.1 Bacteroidota bacterium | reverse complement strand
TACATCGCCGAGCATCAGTTTCCAGATCTATCAAGGAAAACGCCCCTTTTCACCCATGACTCCCGAGATATCGTTAAACACCGAGCCACCCCTTACTTCCCTTTTTTAAAAGGGACCGTTACGACTGATCTTCCCTACGCAGGCGGAGACTATACTCAGGCCAGTAATGGCCTGCAATTGACCTTAGAAGACTTCGTAAGTTGGCACCAAAAATTTGCTGCTAATAAGTTAGTCTCTCGCGCAATGAAAGATAAAATGTGGACGCCTTATCCTTATTCGGAAACGGACGATCAGTTTGGCTACAGCTGGGATATTATTTCGCAGGGAGAAGGAAAAGCTTACGGCTTTTCTGGCTCTATGTGTACGATGTACCGTACCTACCCGAGCACGGGCATTACGGTCATTTTCCTTTCCAACGGATTTAATTCTTTTTATAATCTTGGGAATACGATTAATCGGATTGCGGAAATCGCCATGGAGTAATACGAATTGATCTATCACGGTGCCAGAGCTTTCGTCCTGGCTATTTTCCTTTTGGCTAGGATCAATATGGCACTTCCCTAAAAATCTATCCTATCTACCCCAGCTCTTTTCCATCCTATTCTGCACCTGCGACCGCGCCAAAAAAAACAGGCATCAACGTACCGTAAGTAGTCTTTCCGATAGTGCTTCCACCACCTCTACATATTCCGCCTTCTCCGCCAGGTTGTTTACCTCTAAGGAATCGGCCTCATGATCGAAAAGCGCCCGAGCGTAGCGGTCCCCATTTTTGTTGTACCACTCAGTGTAGGAATAACGCTCTGTGGTAATGTTATCCGCTTCCTTCCAGCGGGTGAAGACAGCATCGCTCCAGTCTTGGCTGGGGTCCTCTAGTAATGGTACCAAGCTTTTCCCGTCCAATTGTGCCGGTAATTCCAAACCGGCCAGTTCGCTGAGGGTAGGAAAGATGTCCACGTACTCTACCATGGCCGCCGATCCTCCGGCTTCTTTACCAGGAGCACTAATGATCAGGGGAACACGCAATGAGGTATTGAAAGGCGTGTGCTTGCACCACATGGTGTGATCACCTAAGTTCCAGCCGTGATCCCCCCAGAGAATCACGATGGTGTTATCGGCTTCGCCCGAAGCTTCCAGGGCAGCAAGCACCTTTCCCACCTGAGCATCCATGAAGCTTACGCTGGCGTAATAACCGTGAATGAGCTGCCGGGCATAATCTTCCGGTAATACCTTATCCTTCGGTACGTCAGCATAATTACGTAATTCACCGCTGTTGTGGTGCATTACGTCTGGAGTCCCTTCAGCACGATAATAAGTTAAGGGCAATTCGATCTCCGCCGGATCGTAGAGGTCCCAGTACTTGGCTGGAGCGTTAAAAGGAAGATGCGGTTTAGCAAAGCCTACGGCCAGAAAGAAAGGCCGTTTTTGCTTGGCCAGTCGACCAATGTACTCCACCGCCCGAAGAGCCGTCTTGCCATCTTGGTAGGCGGTATCGGCCACTTCACCACGTTCGAAAGCAGGGCCGCGCCCGTCAAAATTTTTGGCAGTGGCTTTGGCAATATTGTCCGGCATTTGGTAGTCGCGGCCAGCACCACCACCGACGCCTGGCCGCCAATTGGGTTCATGATAATCTCCCGCTCGATCCTTCGCGTGATGTAGTATTTTCCCCATGGCCGCCGTGTAGTACCCATTGGCCTTGAAGTGGCCGTGCAGGGTAATCGCCTCCGGGACGTCCTCACTAATCCAACATTTGTAATCCCAAAAACGATCCCGAGTAGGCCGCATCCCGGTCATAATACTGGCACGCGAAGCACCACAAACCGGGACGTTGCAGTAAGCATTCTTGAAAAACATACCGCTCGCCGCCAGTCGGTCGATGTTAGGGGAATGGATGTAGCCTTTTCCGTAAGCCCTGAGTTCCGGGCGCAAATCATCTACGGCAAGGAAAAGGACGTTAGGTGGTTTGGCTTCGTTCGCCACTACTTCTTTTTCCTGGGCGCGGCCGCAGGTGCAGAGTAAGCTACCAAGCAAAAGCAGGGTAAATAATCGGAAGTGCATCATGATGACATAGTTTATTCCTAGTAGAGACGCCCTCTAAGACAAAACACCCTGCCTTCTGCCATGAATAGTTAGCTCAATGCGAAGCGCGCTCCGTATACCGAAAGGGATTTTTTATCACTTCCGACCGTTGGTTAAGAATAAGTTCCGCGGCCGAAGCGCCCATTTGCTCAAAGTCCGTGGAGATCGTCGTGATCCCTAGCAGGTCTTTGAGGGGTGTTTCGTTGTAGGAAATTATGCCAATATCTTTCCCTAATTGAAGGGAGCTATCTCGTACTTGTTTGACCAGGTTGACCAGGTCTGATTCCGCGATGGTAATGAAAAGGTCGCCCTCAAGTAGCACCATATCCTCGTAGATCTCATCGATAACCTCAAAGTCGAATTTGAACTCCACGCAAAAACGGCGAAACCCGTGGAGAATTCGCTTGGGGTACGGGTAGACGGACTTCATCGGATAGGCTATGATAATCCTTCGGTAAGCCTTTATTTTATGCAGGCCTTCCTTCAGCGCTCCGTAGATATCCATCTCGTAATCCTGGTAGACAGCAGCAAAGTTTTCCTTGCTTTCTACGAGGATATTATCTAGGATCAGCAGTTTATTTTTGGGGATTTGATCAATTACTTGCTGCACTTCTTCCGTTGTACTGATATGCCGCAAGTTGTTCGTTTTAAAGTGCGGCATAATGACGAAGTAATCGTATGCTTGGAGGTTTTTGCGCAAAAGATTAAGGAATAAAGATTCATCACAATGGTAGACAAATAGGTCGACGTGAGAGCTACCCTGAATAGTGTCTACGAATGAATTATAGATTTTCATCTTATAATTACTCAGCTTATTGACCATGAATAAAATATTCACCCGGGCAATCAGCTTCGTGCGGGTTACGTAAAATCCTTTGCCCTTTACGGAAGTGATGACATTACGGTCTTTGAGGATGTTATAGGCCTTTTCCACCGTATCCCGTGAAAGGTAAAATTCTTCGCTCAAGGCATTGATGGAAGGTATTTTTTCATCGATGCGGAGTTGGCCTGCAGCGATATTGTGGATAATAGAATCGACAATTTGTCGGTATTTGGGTATCCTCGATTTTTCGTCGATCGTTATGTGATCGAATATCTTCATGGAATAAGGTACTTTAGCTCGGTTAGCATATATCAGTTCGGGGTTGCAAATAGGTTGGTAGGACATGATATGCCACTAGGTGGAACAAATTACTTGCTAGCATACCAATGTTTCGACAAGGTTAAGGACGTTACCAACCTTTTCCTCCCCCGTACATCAAGCTAAATCTTTAAATTCTACCGTAACGGGAAGGTACAGGACAGCCCCCCGATTTACCCTTGCTAACTTAGCCGCAGGAACAAAAAATTGTCGAACATGAATACAGCTGCCACCACCTTCAAACACGTTGACTACCTCTGGGACGAAGCCCACGCTGCAAGTTTGAGGGACGATCAGGTTGCCCTTTTTCTCTATCGTTCTAATATCCTCGGCGCGGATTTACGCATTACCAACTACGGTGGTGGCAATACCAGTTGCAAGACTATCGAAAAGGACCCGCTAACTGGAAAAGACGTAGAAGTGATGTGGGTAAAGGGGTCCGGTGGCGATATCGGTACCCTAACAAGGGCTGGAATTGCTGGCCTTTATGTCGATCGCCTCCGTGACCTAAAGAAAGTCTATGGTGGTCTGGAAGACGAAGACCGCATGGTGGGCCTTTTCAACCATTGTATTTATGACCTCGACAGTAAGGCCCCTTCCATCGATACACCGCTTCACGGCCTGCTTCCTTTTAAGCATATCGACCACCTGCACCCCGATGCCCTCATCGCCGTTGCCGCCGCTAAGGATAGTGAGAAAGTTACTAAAGAGATTTGGGGAGACACCATGGGCTGGGTGCCCTGGCAACGCCCGGGCTTTGACCTCGGCCTTCAGTTGGAGAAATGCCTGGCGGACAATCCCGGCATCCGTGGCATCGTTCTCGGCAGCCATGGTCTTTTTACCTGGGGCGACACTTCGTACGAAAGCTACATGAATAGTCTGGAGGTTATTGAGATGGCCTCGGCGTACATCGAAAAAAGGGTAAAAGCACAAGGCGATCAAGTATTTGGCGGGCAGAAAGTAGACAGTCTCCCTGCCGATGAGCGAAAAAGCCAAGCGGCCAAACTAATGCCACTTTTACGTGGTCTTACCTCCTCCCATGCCCGCCAAGGTGGTCATTTCACGGATACCGATACCGTGCTGCAGTATATCAACAGCCATGATTTGGAGCGACTTGCACCGATGGGCACCTCCTGCCCGGATCACTTTTTGCGGACGAAAATTCAACCGCTGGTCCTCAGCTTAGCGCCCAACGCAGACCTTGCCAATCGGGAAGCCGTACTCGCTCAGCTCGAGCCCGCCTTCGCCCAGTACCGCAAGGAATACCAGGAATACTACGACAATCATAAGCGCGACAATAGTCCCGCCGTACGGGATCCCAATCCCGTCATCATCATCTACCCTGGTGTGGGTATGTTCAGCTTCGCGAAAAATAAGCAGACGACTAGGGTGGCCAGTGAATTCTACATCAATGCCATTAACGTGATGCGCGGGGCAGAAGCCATTACGGAGTACACCTCCCTGCCCCGCCAGGAAGCCTTCGACATCGAGT
>JBCDGT010000355.1:0-4711 GCA_038750915.1 Bacteroidota bacterium | reverse complement strand
CTAAGGGCATCAACTTCCAGGCAGAAGCTGGATACCATTTTTCGCTGGATAGCGACAAAGGTTCTAGTTTCCCGGCAATCAGGACAGCACTCACCCTTAATCAACAGTTGGATAAACATGGGGTATTTGTTGTGGCCAACCGCATCGGCTACAGTGCCCTTTTTACCGATGAATTTGAGTATTTTCAAGCCGTCAGCCTAGGCGGTGCTGGGCCGATGGCCAATTTACGCGGCTTCCGCAGAGAACGCTTTTCAGGTAAATCAGCCTTCTTCTTTAATACCGACCTACGGCTACGGTTATTAAGCTCCCGCAATAGTAATATTCCCTTCTCGCTCGGCTTATTGGGTGGTTTCGATATTGGCCGCGTTTGGCTTGAAGAGGAAGATTCGGACACTTGGCACTCTAGCCTAGGTGGTGGCCTTTGGATTAGCCCTTTCGATCTGGCAGTGATTAAAGTAAGTCTCTTCAAGGGTGATAGTGGTAAAGGTCGGCTGCTGGTGGGGAGTTCTTTCTTCTTTTAGGTCATACCATAATTCTTTTAACTGACAAGAATGGACAAGTAGCTACAACCTCCCGTGCCTTAGTTTGGGGCAACAATTGTAGTGGTTATGCAAGATGAGTACCGGTTTTTAACCCTTGATGGAGAGCGGATTGCCGCTTGGGTAGAAAGCAGGGTAAGTGAAGAGCACACAGCCTACTATCCGCAGTCATTATTGTTTTTCGTCAAAAGTGGGACCCTACATTTTCGCGTGGGCGACTATCAGGTCACTTTCCCAGCTCCAGCCTACGTACTGGTTAGAAAAAACACCTTAGGGTACTACAGGAAAAGCTGGGAAGCAACGCAGCAATTTGCCGAGGTATTTATTCTCTCCTTAAAAGACAACTTAGTAGAAGCCGTTATCGAAGACTTCTCACCTACCTCAGCAGTACCAACTTCTCCGCTCAATCCGGTTCATTTGCTTAGTCCCAACGAGGAGTTGATTGCCATCTTCAGTAGCATACCGGAATACTATGCCAAACGTAAGGAAGTAACTATGGAAGGAGTTCACGCTGGTATGAGGGCCGTTATTACGGCTTGCATGAATTCTGATCCCGATCTCTATTACCTGTTCCAAGACCGGGCCACTCCCACGGGCTCCCGCTTAAAGTCCATTATCGATCACCACTTCAATCTTGGCTTAACCGTAGAAGAACTCGCAGAATTATCCGGTTTAAGTCTTTCCACTTTTTACCGGCAATTCAAAAAAGAGTTTGGTAAATCCCCCCACCAATGGTTAATGAATCGGCGCTTGCAGGAAGCGTATGAATTACTAAAAAACACGGACCAACCCGTTTCGGACATTGGTTACGAAACGGGCTTTAAAGACCTTGCCCACTTCAGTCGCCGGTTCAAGCAAAAATTCGGTCTGCCGCCTTCCCAAGCGAGAGGATAAGTTATTTGAAAAGAATAGACAAACCCTGCAAGGCCTAAACCTGTAATTTCCCATCAGAGATTTCTTCCCTCCTACTATACGCATCCTGCATGAGATCAAAATTCGTTCTTACCTGCTTTTTGCTTCTAGTCTTACTTGGTTTAGGTTTGGCCTTCTCTGAGAAGGCGATTCCTAGCCTGGATTCTGATGAAATGGAGGAAGATGCTAGTCCTCTATCCGCTCCAGATCCTTTCACTACCATGATGAAAGTACTCACCCACAAGCGCTGTGTAAATTGTCATCCCTCGGGTGACCGCCCCCGACAAGGAGAAGACAGCCATTACCACAACTTTGGGGTACTACGCGGGCCGGATAATCACGGGGTAGAAGGCTTGACGTGTAGTACTTGTCACCAGTCCGAAAACAACGATTATTCCGGAGTCCCAGGAGCTCCTGAGTGGAGCCTTGCGCCAATTGAAATGCAATGGGAGGGGCTCAGCCGCGTAGAAATCGCCCGTTCCATGCTGAACCCTGAAATCAACGGCGGTCGCAGCTTGGAGGAAACAGTGAAGCACCTCACGGAACACGAACTAGTGCTCTGGGCCTGGGAGCCAGGGGTAGACGACGAAGGCAATCCGCGGGAACTCCCACCAGTGCCCCTAGAAGAATACATCAAGGCAGTTAAAGATTGGGCGGCTAATGGCGCCGTTATTCCTGAGCAATAGACTCTTAAACATCTATTCCATTATCTCGGCACCCAACAAGTATAAATAATTACATGACTATCAATTTCACCATCAATGGCCAGCCAACGTCGGTAGACGTCGATGGCCAAAGTCCGCTACTCTGGGTCATTCGCGACCTACTCGATTTGAAGGGCACCAAGTTCGGTTGTGGCAAAGCAGCTTGTGGCGCCTGTACCATTCACGTGGACGGGAAAGCCGTCCGCTCCTGCTCGTACGCGACCAAATTCGCCGAGGGTAAAGCAATTACCACCATTGAAGGCCTGGGGCAAGGTGACGAGCTACACCCCGTACAGCAAGCCTGGATCGAGGAAGTCGTCCCCCAGTGCGGTTATTGCCAGCCAGGTTTCATGATGGCCACTGCCGCCATGCTGAAAGAAATACCCCAACCGACGGATGAGGACATTGATCGAAACATTATTAATGTCTGTCGCTGTGCCACTTACTACCGCATGCGCAAAGCCATTCATCGGGCCGCAGAAATTCAAAATGATAAAGCCTAATTCCCCCGATCATGTCTGAACCAAAAAAGAAAGGCTTCTCCCGCCGCAAATTCCTCGTTCGTTCCGCTGTTGGTGCTGGTGTCATGGTGGGTACTACCTTCCTTACCCGCTCCTGCTGGCGTCGCTCCATTGCCGAAATCGCTAATACTGCCGAAGCCCCCTACCCTGGCCCGACCGACGATCCCAAAATCTGGTTTGAAATCCTAGCTGATAATCAGGTCATCCTGCATAGCCCTAAGGTAGAAATGGGACAAGGTACCTTTACTTCTCTAGCCCAGATGGCAGCAGATGAACTGGAGATTGATCTCGACCGCGTAAAAGTTGTCCATGCCGTCACGGATACGGGCAATGTGGATGGATTTTCTACCGGTGGCAGTACCAGTGTGGCTAGTTTATGGGTGCCACTCCGGGAACTCGCCGCTACCATGCGGGAAATGCTAAAGCTCGCCGCAGTGGGTATTTTGGGCGCAGACGCAGGTGCATTGTCCGTTAAAAATGGCCAGGTTTCAGTAAATGGAAAATCCATCACCTATGGGGAAATAGTTCAACAGGTGACCGATTGGGAAATTCCCGATACCCCTGCACTGAAAGACCGCAAAGCGTATAAGTACATCGGCAAACCCGTCCCCAGAGTCGATCTACTGGATAAGGTAATCGGCGCTCCCATGTTCGGGATGGACGCTTCCATGCCCGGCATGCTGTACGGTTCCATTGTCCGCCCCGATCAGGTAGATGCTGAATTCATCGACGCAGACACTACCGAGGCGGAGAATATGCCTGGGGTAGTAGCCGTGGTTAAAGAAAAAGACTTCGTCGGCGTAGTAGCCACCTCTTACGTGGAGGCAGAGAATGCCAAGAAAAAACTCAAGGTCAATTGGTCCATCAATAAGGTGTGGGAATACGACGACATCGAGGCGATGATTAAAGTCGGCCAGGGCAATGCCGTTACTATCCAAAAAGAAGGTAAGGCCAAGCGTATCCTCGCAGAAGGTAACGAGGGAGTAATTACTTCCGAATACTACAGCCCAATTGGTGCCCACGCCCAGTTGGAGCCCAATGGTGCGGTCGTATCCGTAGAAGCAGATCGGGCAACGGTAATCATTTCTACCCAAGTAGTGGCCCTTACCCGTAAGGAAGTAGCTAAAAGACTAGGCTTTAAGGAAGAGCAAGTAGTGGTTAAACCAACCTATTTGGGCGGCGGCTTCGGCCGGCGATTGCATACCCCAAATGCGGTGCAAGCCGCCGTCTTATCCAAAGCCGTAGGCAAGCCCGTAAAGTGCTTTTTCAACCGTAAGGAAGAATTCCAAAACGATACCTTTCGCCCCCCGACTCACAACGTCATGAAGGGCAAGCTGACGACAGATGGTAAAATTGAAGCCATCGAACACCACGTCTCCAGTGGCGACGTTATGTTCGGCTCTCCCTTAATTCCCTCCATTGCTACTCCCGTTATTGGGGCGGACGTCGGCGCCTGGCGCGGCGGCATGATCCAGTATCGCAACATCCCCAATTTTCGGGCCGTTTCCTGGCGTGTCAAGCTTCCTTTCGCTACGAGTTGGTGGCGCAGTTTAGGCTTACTGGCCAATACCTTCGCCATTGAAAGCTTCATGGATGAGTTGGCCGAAAAGGCCGGAAAAGACCCAGTAGATTTTCGCCTAGAGCATATCCAAAGTGACGCTGCCGGAGTTCGCTTAGCGAAGGTTATTCAAACCTGTGCCGAAGCAGCCAATTATCGCAATACACCCAACAATGGCCGAGCCATGGGCTTTGCCGCCAGTACCGACGCCAATACGCCCTGTGCGCACGCAGTGGAGGTTTCTATCCAGGATGGAAAAATCAAGGTACATAAGGTTACCTGTGTACTAGACCCCGGCATCGCCGTTAATCCGGATCAAGTTAAGGCTCAGTGTGAGGGTAGCATCATCATGGGAATGAGTGCTATTCTATTCGAGAAAATGACCGTTGAAAAGGGCGCCCTCCGCCCCGTTATTTACGGCGCTTACGAAATGGCCCTAATGCGGGATACCCCCAAGGAAATCGACGTCATCTTACT
>JBCDGT010000354.1:0-4715 GCA_038750915.1 Bacteroidota bacterium | reverse complement strand
TGGACCAGCTCGCAGGGTAGGGAACTCAACTCAGGGCACCAGTGCTTAACGTAATTGCCTTCTTCGTCGTAGCGTTGGGCCTGACTTAGGATATTAAAGTAGCGGTCTTCACGTGGGTCGGAGCCTACGCCCGCAACATAATTCCAATTGCACCAATTACTGGTTACGTCGTAATCCAACAGTACGGACTCGAAGTACTCGGCACCCAAGCGCCAATCCATTTTAAGGTCTTTCACGAAGTAGCTCGCCACGTTTTGCCGGCCTCGATTGCTCATGAATCCAGTTTGGGCAATTTCTCGCATATTGGCGTCGATAAAAGGAGTCCCCGTTAGCCCTTTGATCCAGCGGTGTAAGAGGCCTTGGTCTTTGCGCCACTTTTTACCTTCCCCTTTAATGCCGCCGCGGTGAAAAATGGCGTTTCCGTGCTTTTTACCCATGAGGCGAAAAAAGTCACGCCAGAGCAACTCAAAGATCACCCAGTAGGTACTGTCGTTGGAACCGTTTTTTTCTTCGTAGGCTTTTATCTCCCAATAAATCCGCTTGGGACTGAGGCAACCATGGGCTAGCCAAGCACTGAACTTCGTGCTGTAATCTGGGCCCAGCAAACCATTACGCGTCTCTTTGTAATTGGCTACGGAATGGGAGTCGAACAAGTAGTAGGCCAGTCGATCCAAGCCAGCTGTTTCTCCACCCCGCCAATCTAGGGCCGCTCGGTCATCCTGTGGTGGTTCGGGAATCCCAAAATCGTCTAAGGAAGGAAGTTCGCCGAGTTCGACCCCGTCCTCACTGTTCAGCGGTATTTTAGTTGGTGTAGGTAGGGGCTGCCGAACTTTGGTAATCCTTTCCGTTTCTTTCCGAAACTGGGTGAATACGTCGGGAGTGTGCGTGATGGGAAAGGGAAGATCTGCCGTATAGTAAAGCAGCTTTCCTCGGGAGTAGTAAATCTCCCGGCCGATGGCCCAAAGATTTTGCTCCAAGGCATTCTGAACGTCCCTTTCTTCCTGCATCCGTTCGCGGTTGCAGAAGACCCAGCTAGCTCGGGTTTCTATCGTTAAGTCTACTAATACTTCCTCAGGTTTTCCGAACCTTAGGAGTAGATTGGCCCCCTTTTTGCGGAGATTTTTGCGGAGATCAGCAATCGACTCAAGCAGAAATTTCCCCCGGTGGCTACCCATTTTTGGTAGACCGGTGTGGGGCAGGGTACCTCTCCAAACTCTTGGGTCAAAAATGTATACAGGAAGCACCTCGTCGGCATGATGCAGCGCATCCGTAAGCGCCTCGTTATCGTGCAAGCGAAGGTCATTTCTAAACCAAACAATAGCGAGGCGTTTACTCATCTTCGGAAAACACTTTGATTCGTAACAACTTAACGGAAGTTGGCCAGGAAGGTTGTTGGTTTTTTGTCATTTAGGCTTGCTCAGCAAAAGGGATTGCCGTTCAATCTTTAGGGAGCATTGCTTCGGCAAAATCAGCCATGGGGATACGTTCTACCAGGCGTCCTCCGAGGCTGTTGCCATTACCTAAATCACGTTCAAAAGCTGCCAGCCCAAGACCGCGAGCGTAGATCTCGTAACCGATAAACTGAGGGCTGATGTCTCCCTCTTCAGGATCGCGCAGACTGACCTCCCCATCCAAGTCAAAAACAATGGCTGGATAAGCTTCGCCGAGCACGGTAATGCTGGTGTCCCCACGAAAACGACGGTTGAGGGTGACGTAGGTCGTCGCATCCGGGTTTTCCGGCGGGCGGAGGTGGAGGCGGTAGCCGTAAGCTTCCGTAGCTTCCGGGGCTAAGTAGAAGGGGAAGACCCGATCGTACAAGATGGTAGCCTGTGCGCTAGTAGCAATACCGGAACTGTCGGTGGTTAATAAAGTCAGGTCCCGTAGATAGACCCCATCGTTGCGGATTTCTTCCCGTCCCTGTTGCTCAGGGGCCATAGCCGGGGAGTAGCGGGTAACACTTAGATGCAGCGCGGTATCTAGGTCTACCCCTAAGTAATACCAGTATTCCCGATCGGGACCAGGCAAACTACCCGTGTTCTCGTAGGCATAGACGAGCCCGTTGGTAAGCTCCCTTACCGGAAAGTAATAATCGCGGACATCCCTTTGGTCGGAACAGGAGAAAAGAAGATAGCAGGCAGTTGGGAGGGAAATGAGTAGTGGTAAAATGATTCTGGACATAGTGTAAAATACTTTTTGGCTATCTACTACCGCTCGTACCCGAACCGCTTAAGTTGTCCTTCGTCGTCCCGCCAATCTTCGCGGATTTTTACGTGGAGTTCAAGGAACACCTTGCGTTGCAGGAAATCTTCCATGCGTTTCCGGGCTTCACTACCAAGCTGTTTGATGGCCTTACCACCTTTGCCGATAATGATCGGTTTTTGACTCTTGCGGGAAACGTAGATCAGCGCACTAATCCTGGCTAACTCTTTCCCATCTTTAGTCGTAGTATCCTGAAAGGATTCAATGTCGACTTCTACCGAATAAGGTATCTCCTGATGGTACTGAGTTAGGATCTGCTCGCGAATGATTTCCGAGACAAAGAAGCGTTCCGTACGGTCGGTCAATTGGTCTTCGGGGAAATACTGTGGTCCTTCGGGTAGGGTCGCAATGATATCTGCCAAAAGCTCCTTCACCCCGTCTCCTTTCAGGGCGGAGACGGCGTATACCCGCTCCGGCTTGATCCATTTCTTGAACTGCCTTTCGAGCCGATTCAAACGATTATCGTCTACCAAATCGGTTTTATTGAAAACGAGGTACAGTGGAAAGTTGGCACGGCGGAGTTTACCAACGAGCATGTCATCTTCGCTGTATTCTTCCTGGGGGTCGATCAGGTAGATCATCAAATCGGCGTCCTCAAAACTGGAGTTGACGTAGCGATTCATCATCTCCTGCATCTTGTAGTTAGGGTCTTCGATGGCACCAGGGGTGTCGGAGAAAACGATTTGAAAATCTTCCCCCGTGAGAATGCCGAAGATGCGATGTCGGGTGGTCTGTGGTTTCGCGGTGATGATACTCATCCGCTCGCCCACCAGGGCATTCATGAGGGTTGACTTGCCAGCGTTGGGCCTTCCGATGATGTTAACGAATCCGCTTTTGTGCATAGGGGCAAAGATAGCTAGTCAGTGGAGGAACGATAATATCTACGGCGTGACTCGTCATCTTTTTGCGCGGCCGCAGGTGCAAAGAACAGATGAAGTAAGAAGTTCGAAGTAAGAAATTAGCAGTTTTCAAATTTCTTACTTCAAACTTCGAACTTCAGACTTCCCCCTAGCTTACCTTCGCTCTTGAAAACGGGCTTTGTACCTGCGGGCGCGCCCAAATTGTTTGATTTTAATTACTGCTTTTTTGAAAGCCTACATTCTGACTATTGGTGATGAAATCCTGATCGGACAAGTCACTGACACCAACGCTACTTTTATGGCTACGGCCCTGAACGAAGAAGGCTACGAAGTTGTGGAACACCTTTCCGTCGCCGATTCCCATGACGGGATCATGCAGGGCTTGGACCGTGGCCTTGCCTCCGCCGATATCGTCCTGATGACCGGAGGGCTCGGGCCAACCAAAGATGATATTACCAAAAAAGTACTGGCTGATTACTTCGGAACGGAACTCGTTTTTCACCAGGAAAGCTGGGAGCGATTGAGCCGGATTTACCGTAGCTTCGGTAAGGAGCCTGGCCCTCACCACCGGGAACAGTGCGAGCTACCTGCCTCCGCTACCATTCTAACGAATGAACGTGGTACGGCTCCCGGTATGTGGCTAACACGGGATGATGGTAAGATCGTAGTATCCATGCCGGGAGTCCCCTACGAGATGCGCTATCTGGTACGCAACGAGGTAATTCCGCGCCTAGTGGAACAGCAGCAACCGGGTTGGCGGCAACGCTCTCTTACCCTGCTGACGGCAGGGGAAGGAGAGAGTACCATCGCCGATAAAATTGCAGCGGTGGAGGATGGCCTCCCTGAACATATGTCTTTAGCTTATTTGCCCAATCTTGGCACCGTTCGCCTCCGGCTCACTGCCCGCGGAACGGACGAAGCGGCCATCCAAGTGGATTTAAACCATTACCAGCAAGAAATCGAAAATATCATCGGCGATCTAGTGTATGGCTACGGTACCGAAAACTTGCCGCAGGCGGTACAACGACGGATGCAGGAGCAAAACCTAAGCCTGGCGACGGCCGAAAGCTGTACGGGCGGTACCATTGCTGGCATGATTACCAGTCGGGCCGGTTCCAGTGGGCATTACCGGGGCAGTATCATTGCTTACGATAATGCCGTTAAGCACAAATCGCTGGGCATTGCACCGGGGATGATTCAGAAATACGGCGCCGTAAGTAAGCAGGTCGTTCGTGCCATGGCAGAAGGAGCACGTGAACGCCTGAATAGCGATTATGCCATAGCTACTTCCGGGGTCGCCGGCCCGGGCGGCGGGACGAAAGAAAAGCCGGTAGGGACCATCTGGATTGCAGTAGCCGGTCCGGAAGGAACACATACTAAACTATTGAAGGCTGGCAAAGACAGGAAACGAAACATTACCTATACGGCGCACCAGTCATTGGATTTTCTACGTCGGGTACTTGATGGCCTTGAAAAGCCGTAATTTTGGGCAACCTAAGCAAATGACCGCGGCCTAACCAACCGCAACCAAAACCAAGAAGTTATGGCTCAAATAGAGCTGATCATGCCTAAAATGGGCGAAAGTATCATGGAAGC
>JBCDGT010000353.1:0-4716 GCA_038750915.1 Bacteroidota bacterium | reverse complement strand
TATGCCTGTGGCGACGACATGGCTACCGAGCCGCCGCCAGCACCTGCGGCCGCGCCCGAAGAGCCCCCTAAACCAGTACCTGCTTTCGTACGGGACAGTGCTTATGAGTACGTAGCCAAACAAGTCGCTTTCGGTCCGCGGGTAATGAACACCCCCGCGCACGATGCTGCCAAAGATTGGTTGATCGCTAAGCTTAAAACATTCGGAGCCGACGTAAAAGAGCAAGATTTCGTGGCCAATGCCTACGACGGCACCCCGCTGAACGGCACCAACATCATCGGACGCTACCGCCCAGAACTAACGGACCGCATCCTACTAGCCGCCCACTGGGATACTCGCCACCTAGCCGACAGCCCCCTGGAAAACGATACCGCCGCCGTAGTTAATGGTGCAGATGACGGTGCCAGCGGCGTTGGGGTCTTACTAGAAGTAGCCCGCCAACTTGGTAGGTCAACCCCCGGTATCGGCATTGATATTATTTTCTTTGACGCGGAAGACTACGGTGACGTAGGCGACAGTAACAGTTGGGGACTAGGCGCTCAGTATTACTCTAACAACCTCACGGGCACTCGCCCACGTTACGGTATTCTTTTGGACATGGTGGGCGGCAAAGATGCCCGTTTTGCCATTGAGAAAGTCTCTCAACAGCTCGCTCCACAGGTAGTCAGCAAAGTTTGGGGTTTAGCGAAGCAGATGAACTTCGGCACCTATTTTCCTCAAACCCTTGGAAAAGGGGTAACGGACGACCACTATTTCGTCAACACCATCGCCAAAATCCCCATGGTGGACATTATCAACTACCGCACCGATACTGAAACTGGCTTCGTAGAACACTGGCACACCGACAACGATAATATGGACGTCATTGACCGGGAGACCCTCCGGGTCGTCGGGCAACTCGTCCTAGCCGTCATCTACCGGGAAGCGGCGGGGACGATCTAGGGGGGCAACCGCTACCGCGGTTGTTAGGAACTAGGGACTAGACGCATTGCGTGCTCCTAGGAGGCCAAAGGCCATCCAGTTCCTAGCCCCCCAGCCCCCTAGCTCCTAAATCACTACCTTGCAACATGCGGGAGACTGAATTCATCGCTAAAAACAAAGACAAGTGGAAGCGCTACGAGCGGGCCCTGGAGCATAACGACCAGGACCCCGAGTTGCTCAACCAGCTGTACGTCCATACCACCGATGACCTTTCCTACTCCCGTACTTTTTACCCTAATCGCTCGGTACGGGTTTATCTGAACAGCCTGGCACAGCGGACTTTCCTCCAAATCTACCGAGGCCGCCGTGGCGAAGCCGGGCGTTTCTTTACTTTCTGGACGGATGAGCTGCCCCGAGTAGTGTACGCCCAACGGCGCCCACTCCTCATTTCCCTAGTCGTCTTCATCCTGGCCATTTTAATCGGCGTAGTTAGTTACCGCATTGACCCGGGCTTCGCTCAAACCATCATGGGGGACGCTTACATGAACATGACGCAGGAAAACATTGCCAGGGGAGATCCCATGGCGGTATATAAGCAGACGTCGCCCTTCAATATGTCGCTGCGGATTACGCTAAACAATATTTTCGTAGCCTTACTGACCTTCGTAGCGGGGGCCTTCTTCGCCATTGGCTCCGTAGTTCAATTAATTCGCAATGGGGTAATGCTGGGGGTGTTCCAGTACTTCTTTTACGAAGAAGGCTTGTTTCAGGAGAGTTTCCTGACCATCTGGATTCACGGAGCCCTCGAGATCAGCAGCATCGTCATTGCCGGCGGAGCAGGGCTGGCCATGGGTAAAGGCCTACTGTTTCCGGGCACCCTGTCTCGTTTCGAAGCCTTTAAGCAATCAGCCCGTGACGGACTAAAGATCATGCTCGGCACCATTCCCCTTTTCATCATCGCTGGTTTCCTGGAGGGCTACCTTACCCGGCATACGGAGCTACCCGATGCTATCCGCGGAATGTTCATCATTCTTTGCTTCGCCTTCGTGCTGTGGTACTACGTCTGGTATCCTCGCCGTGTCGCTGCTAAGCCGCCCCTATCTGACCAGTTGACGGTTCGGGTTCGTCACCAGCGGGAAGCACCGATCTTACTGACAAAAATCTATACTACCGGCGAAAACTTAGCTAATGTTTTCCGCATCCTGCGTAGTAATACCAAGCTACTATTCGGTGGGACAGCCCTGATCACCCTTGGCTTCATCACCCTATCTTTCTTCTTTTATAATTCTGCCTCCGCTACCCGCTACATTTTCGATGGCACCCCTTTTAGTGCGTTTTTCGAAGGATCTTGGTTTGCGGACTTTCACAATATTCACGAGTTATTCACCTCCTTCTCGCGAAACCGGGGCCTAGGGTACTTGCTGCTGGTGGCCGCAGTTTTCTATGGCTTCCTGCGCTTATCGTTTGAGGTATTCTGGCGCGCTATTGGCACTGAGCTCCTCCCGGCCAACTGGCGCTCGGAAGCCTTCCTTTACTTGGTTTGCCTTGGCATCGCCCTGGCTTTTAGCTTCAGTGGTACCGTCGCGGCCTTATTTGCTTTCTTGGCCCTGCCCTGCATGCTCACCTTCGCTTACGCTGGCTATGCTGGCCTGGCCACTTTTGGGGAAACCTTCCGCTTTGTTTATACCAACCTCGTAAGTTCCTACGATCGCTACCTGCTGATCCTCCTGATGGCCCTCCCGAGTATGTGGCTCCTCGACACCATTGTGGGTGGCTTACTCTTCGCCTTCCTCGATTGGATCTTCTACGCTGACCCCATCACTATCGATAACGCCAACGTGTTACTACAGGCCACTACTTATTGCTTTATTTACGGCATTCTCATTATACTGCTTACCGTATCCTTCACCCTCAATTTTTATACCTTGAAAGAAATTGAGCACGGTGAAGGCCTCCTTGATGATATTGAAGCAGTGGGGTCTAAAAGACGGCTGCGTGGGATTGAGTTGGAGTGACCGAACGCTCGGAGGTAGACGGGGCTTTGCCCTTACTACACTCCGAGGTTCTACCGTCATCATGTGATCAACAACAGGATAGAACCTCGGAGAGTGGCTGGCGCAGCCGACACCTCCGAGCGTTCGGTAATTTACCGCTCACTCGCTGATAACCCGGTGCCAACGATCCAGGCCAACTACCCGATAGACGTACTGTCCTTTCTCCTTAGCATCGGCATCGTAATAGTGCAGCCGGTGGCAGCTTTTGCCGTAGGGGGTTCGGTGCAGCAGGCGCGGCGCCTCATTAGCTGTACTCCGATAGATGGCGTAATAGTATGGAAGCGCTTCCGGGGGGCATTGCTTATCTACTTCCCAGACCACCAAATTACCTTTTTCGGTAAGCTTGGGCCGGTAGGTTTTCACTGGTAGCTTTCGTAAGGGTGTTTCCGTTTTCCGTGGCGGTAATAAGACGGGTTCGGGGTAGACTGACTGGAGCTGCTGGATGAGCCCAAGAGGATTTCCGTAAAGCGATTTGGCACTAAAAAACACGCTACCGTCAATAGCTTCTAATTGCCTACCGTAGGCTATTTGTCGGGGAATTTCACGGGGGTCGTCCCAGGCGACATCGTTGTTATCCCCCACTTTATAAGCACCGTGGCCGATGAAGAGATCTATCTCTGGCGGTGTATTGGTAACCCACCAATCTGCTAGCACTCGATGGCTGGCCACGGGCAACTCCATACTCCAATACAATTGAGGGAGTAAGTAATCAACTGCGCCGGTTTGCGACCAGGCCAGGGCGTCACCATACAGGTCATCGTAGCTCGTGGCACCGGCCCGGGTGGCGCTACCGCGCACCGGATCGTCGGTTTGGTTGCGCCAGACGCCAAAAGGGCTGATGCCGAATTGCACCCAAGGCTTGGCCGCTTTGATGCGTTGGTAAGTCCTTTCTACGAAGGTGTTAACATTATCGCGCCGCCAGTCCGCCAACCGCCGCGCGCCCCCGTAACGACGGAAGGTGTTGCTGTCGGGGAATTCTTCCCCGGTTATGGGGTAGGGATAAAAATAGTCGTCAAAGTGAATCCCGTCCAGATCATAATTCGCCACCAATTCATCGATCACTTCCCCTAGATGGCTACGTACTTCGGGTAAACCGGGATCGAGGTAGCGGCGGTTGCCGTAAGTATGAATCCAGTCGCGGTGGCGGTGAAACAGGTGAGTCAGCGCAAACTTAGTGGAATCCAGCGACATCGCTACGCGGTAGGGGTTCACCCAGGCGTGCAGTTCGAGGCCCTGCTCGTGGGCCGTCTCGATCATGAAGGTCAGTGGGTCAAAGCCGCTGGTAGGAGGCTTGCCCTGCTCGCCGGTGAGCCACTCCGACCAGGGAGCGTGGGCCGAAAGGTAAAGGGCGTCTCCGGCAGGACGCACCTGCACGAAAAGCGTATTGATACCAGCCTGCCGTAGGCGGTAGAGTTGCGAGCGAAAGTCGGCCTGCAAAGTGGTCGCGTTCGGCGTTGGGTTTTGGGGGTAATCGATGTTGAGTACCGAGGCCATCCATACCCCTCGCAGCTCCCGGCTGGGGGTGTCACTGGTGCTGGCAACGGGTAATTTGACTTGGGGCTTGCGAGCGCCGAGCAACGGCCGTCCGTGCGCCTTGACAATCTCGCGCTTGTGGGGCGCGGCGCCCCCGTCGGCCTCGCTGATCATCTGAGCGTCTCGCTCGCCGATTGGGCCCCGCCGCGGGAAACGCCCCACGGCATTCTGGGGCTCGATTTTTTAAGTCGGTATTCGGTTTTTTTTG
>JBCDGT010000352.1:0-4728 GCA_038750915.1 Bacteroidota bacterium | reverse complement strand
CGAACTTTAAATTTACTATTGCGTATTTATGTTATATCGAAGTGACCGATACCATCACTTAGCGTCTAAAAACCACTGTTAGCCAACGGATTACAACCTTTTTTCGTAGTCACGTTGTTATGAATAATACCTTCCCGTATCTTTTCGTCAGAACTCAAACAGCTCAAACGTACATGCTAACGCTTTCTTCGGATCCCAGTAATATCAATAAAGTTGAAAAATACGTCAATCAAATTGCTGACCGTTATCAGCTGAACCAGGAGAAGCACGCTAATCTTTTGATTAGTCTTACCGAGGCCGTCAACAACGCCATTATTCACGGTAATAAGCAAGACCGCACCAAGAAAGTTAGCATCAAACTCGCACAAACACGTGGGGGCTTAGCTGTTCGTGTATCTGATCAAGGGAGAGGGTTTAATTACGATGAGTTGCCCGATCCTACCTCTCCGGAGCGCCTCTGTGAGTGCGGTGGACGAGGGGTATTCCTGATGAACCAACTCTGCGATAAAATTCGCTACATCAATGGTGGTACCACCGTTGAAATGCAGTTCAAGTTGAAGTAAATATTTAGTGGAAGAAATTATTTTGTTCCACGTCGAGGAAGGTGGCCAGTCAATTTCCGATACCCAGGTACTATATTTGAAGCAGTGGATTGAAACAATCATTGCAGCGCGTCAAGGAATAGCAGGACCGGTAAATTATATTTTTTGCGGCGATAACTACCTTCATCGGATCAACGTCGAGTACCTCCAGCACGACACCCTGACGGACATCATCACTTTTCCTTACGATCATTTTCCAAAAATCTCCGGAGACCTCTTCATCTCTACCGAACGCGTAGCGGATAACGCCAAGGAATTAGGACTTCCTTATCACGATGAACTGCACCGCGTCATTATTCATGGCATCCTGCATTTGTGCGGGCAAGGAGATAAAACGGAAGTCGAAGCAAATGAAATGCGCCAATTAGAAGATTGGGCACTGTCTTTACGTCCGCAGGAGCTAAGGAAGCTAAAAGCTGGGAACTAGACGCTCTGCTCCTACGAAGGCCAAAGGCCGTCCTAACTTTTCAGCCTTTCTCCCAATCGTAAAACAGAACCCTTTACTGCTTAGAAACCCCTCATTTTTCCACATCTTTGCGTAGTTTTTAAGTAATGTTCCGTAAGGAACGTGGCCAAGTGAAAATTCCCATGAAAGTCCTCAAGTTTGGCGGTTCGTCCGTTGCTAAGCCGGATCGTATTCGCGGCATTGTCGATATCCTCAAAAGCTACTATGCTGGCGGCGACCATTTTACGGTTGTGTTTTCCGCTTTCGGTGGAGTAACGGATAGCCTCATCGAAATGAGCCAATTGGCCGCTGCGGGTGATGATCGTTACGGAGCGGCTTTTGATGCTTTTGCTCAAAGACACCAGGAAGCGATTAAAGACTTGCTGCCAGAAGGGGAACTGCGAAACGAGACGGCCGCTCAGATGCGAAAGTCCCACGATGTACTCAAGAACCTGCTTTACGGAATTTTTCTGGTGCGGGAAGCCAGCCTACGGACAATGGACTACGTCCTTAGCTTCGGAGAACGCTCCTCCGCCTACATCATCGCCCAAACCCTACAACAGTCTGGGATTCCAGCAGAATTCTTGGATGCTCGAAAGGTGATTCAAACGGATAAAAACTTTGGAAGTGCCAAGGTAGACTTCGATAAAAGCTACGAGCAAATTCGCGCGTACTACGCAGAACATCCTAAAATTCAGGTAGTTACGGGATTTATTTCCTCTGCCAAAGGTGGACTGACAACCACTCTTGGGCGTGGTGGATCAGATTACACAGCCTCCCTCATTGCCGCCGGGCTCAACGCGCAGGCCATCGAGATTTGGACCGACGTAAGTGGCGTGCTAACGGCTGATCCGCGTAGGGTAAAGAAAGCTTTCACTATTCCGAAGATGACCTACGCTGAGGCGATGGAAATGTCCCACTTCGGAGCTAAGGTGATTTACCCGCCAACCTTGATGCCCGCGCTACATAAACGGATTCCACTATATATTAAAAATACTTTTGATCCGTCTTTCCCCGGAACGAAGGTGAGTGAAGAGAGTAGCCCGGACAATGTTGCCGTTCGTGGCATCAGTTCCATCAATAATATTGCGTTACTCACGATCTCGGGTAGTGGCCTGTTTGGGGTGCCGGGAATTTCGGCACGCTTGTTCGGAGCGTTAGCTCAGGATGGAATCAATATCATTCTCATTACCCAAGGGTCTAGTGAGCACGCGATCAGTTTTGCCGTAAAACCTACGGACGCTGATAGAGCGCGTACTGCTGTAGAAACCGCTTTCGAATACGAAATCGAGCGCGGAGTGGTTAATCCAATCAAGGTAGAAAGAGACCTAAGCGTCGTAGCCATCATTGGGGAAAATATGCGCTACCAACCGGGTATCTCTGGCCGACTATTCCAAGCTTTGGGTAAGAACGGTATTAATGCTGTCGCCATCGCCCAGGGCTCTAGTGAGTTGAATGTTTCGGTCGTCATCCCGAAAGAAGATGAGAATAAGGCACTCAATGCTTTACACGAAGCTTTCTTCCTTTCCGACTACAAAACCCTCCACCTATTTATTGTTGGGGTTGGCTTGATCGGAGGTACCCTACTTAAGCAGATTGAGGAGCAGAATGCTTACCTCCGCGAAAAGCTTGGTATGGAGGTTAAAGTGGTCGGTATGGCGAACTCTAAGAAAATGCTTTTCGAGCCCGAAGGACTCGAGCTGCAGGGATGGCGTAAGCAGCTGGCAGCTTCGCCCACTAAAGCGGACCTTGCCGTCTTTGTTGGCCGCATGCGTGACCTTAACCTCAGTAACAGCATCTTTGTCGACAACACAGCAGATGATAAGATTGCCACTTATTACGAGGGCATCTTGGACGAAAGTATCAGCATCTCTACGCCGAATAAGGTGGCTACCTCCAGTAGCTATCTCCAGTACCAACGCTTGCAAACTATTGCCGCCAAGCGTGGTGTACAATTCCATTACGAAACCAACGTAGGTGCCGGTTTACCCATTATTTCTACTTTGCGTGATTTGCTGGACAGCGGAGATCGTATCCGTAAGATTGAAGGGGTGCTCAGTGGCTCTCTCAGTTTTATCTTCAATAATTTCGATGGCAGCCGGCCTTTTTACGAAATCGTACAAGAAGCGAAAGAGAATGGCTTCACGGAACCTGATCCGCGCGTAGACCTATCAGGTAAAGATGTTGGCCGTAAAATTCTTATTCTGGCAAGAGAAACGGGAGTTGCCCTGGAAACTGAAAACATCAAACTGGTCGGTTTCCTTCCCGAAGGAGCAATGGAAGCCACTTCGGTAGCTGACTTCTTTACGGTGTTAGAGAAACAAACTGACTACTTCGCTAAACTACAGGCGGACGCCGCTAAGGAAGACAAAGTTCTCCGGATGATTGCTTCTCTTACTGGTGAGGAGGCCACCGTAGGTATTCAGGCAGTTGGTCCGGATAACCCCTTCTACGGACTCAGCGGGAGTGACAATATGATTGTCTTTACCACCGATCGTTACCAAGAGCGCCCCCTCGTAGTTCGAGGCCCCGGTGCGGGAGCAGAAGTGACTGCCGCAGGTGTTTTCGCGGAGATTATCAAGATTGGAAAATTCTTAAGCTAGCAGGCCATGAAAGAAGTACGCGTATTTGCCCCAGCTACCGTAGCTAATGTAGCCGTTGGTTTTGATATTCTCGGTTTTGCCATCAATCGGCCTGGAGATGAGGTTGTCGCCCGCTTTAATCCTGAGCAGCAAGGTTTAAGTATCGTTAATATTACGGGTACTGGCGATAAACAACTTCCTTACGGCATCGAAGAAAATACCGCTGGAGTAGCGGCCAAAAGATTACTGGAACACCTTGGGCAGACGGAACTCGGGATTGAGCTGGAGATACATAAGAAAATGCCTTTTGGTAGTGGACTCGGTTCTAGTGCAGCCAGCGCGGCTGGTGCAGTCGTTGCCGTTAACCAATTATTAGGCGCTCCGCTTAGCCGGGCTTCCCTACTCTACTTTGCGGTATTAGGCGAAGAGGTGGCCGATGGAAGTTTTCATGCGGATAATGTAGCACCTTCTCTAGTGGGAGGAATTACCCTAATCCGGTCCAATGAATCATTGGATATTCACCACTTACCCGTACCGAATAATCTGCAGGTAGCAGTTGTCCATCCTGACATTGAAATTCTGACCCGAGATGCTCGGGCGGTATTAAGTGATACGGTGAGCCTTAAGAAGACTATTCTGCAAACCGGCAGCTTGGCGAGTTTTATTACCGCTTTGTACACTGACGATCTACCGCTGCTAGGTCGGTCTCTGCACGACTATATCGTCGAACCTCAGCGCAAGCAGCTCATCAAAGGCTTTGATGACGTGCAGCAAGCAGCATTAGATTGTGGCGCTTTAGGTTGTAGCATCAGCGGTGCAGGCCCCAGCGTTTTTGCGCTGTGTGACTCAGGTTACCTTGCCCAAGCCGCGGGCCAAGCTATGCAAGCGGCTTTTACCAAGCACAAAGTAACGAGCCAACTTTACGTTTCTCCGATTAATCAAGATGGCGTTATTATTCTCTAGCACTTCCCCAATAAGCTTTTACCATGCAGTTTTACAGTACTAATAATCCCGATCATAAGGCCGGTTTGGCGGAGGCTATCTTTCGGGGGCTACCCGTGGATAATGGACTTTATATGCCGGAACGCTTGGATCCTCT
>JBCDGT010000351.1:0-4743 GCA_038750915.1 Bacteroidota bacterium | reverse complement strand
GCAGTGGACGTGGACATGACCTTCTCCTTTGCTGGTAGCGCTATGCCCGACGAAAATCCCTTCTCCGCTCGAGTCACCGCGACGGTGAACGACTATCAAGATTGGATCGGTACCGTAGAATTAGCTCCGGAAAATGCGGACCAGCCTCCCATGGAAACCGTCACCTTTAACTACGCGAAAGTTGATTGGACCTACGACCATTCCAGCACCCAAAACCCGCCGGGGCTACAGCTACCCAATAGCCACCCCGATGCCGGACAGCCCAACCTCTGGCAAGGGCTCTATTTATCGGAATTCGACGTCATTTTCCCCGAAGGCTTTGATGTTAGTGTGGCTGCGGAAGACTTACTCTTGGATGCCCAGGGCTTATGGACTAGGATCGATGTTGAAGGTAATTTACTAGACATCAACGACGGAGAAATTGGTGGCTGGGCCCTCGGTATTGACGGATTGGAACTAGACATCCGCGCTTCAAGTTTCCACTCCGCCAGTTTCGATGGCAGGGTAAGACTCCCCTTAGGCGATACGGAAGTCGCCTTCACGGCCCCTTTAGGAAGTGAGGAAGATTTTACGGTAGCCCTAGAAATTGGTCAGGAGATAGAGGTGGACATGTGGTTCGCCAGTATTGAGCTGGCGGGTAATTCCACCGTAGGCTTTGCCAAAGCAGGCAATAGTTACGTCCCGGAAGCAACCCTCCACGGAGAGATCAGCCTGGGGTGGGACGACAACGAAGAGGCAGGAGACCTCTCCGTGAGCGAGTTCGGCCTACCGGGTTTCGACTTCCAAAATTTCAACATCGTGGGTGGCCCCAGCCCATCAGTGAGCGGACAATTCGGACTTGATCTGGAGGACGTCAACCAGGGAAGTATGCAGAACATTCCGTTGCAGCTCAATAATGTGGTCTTAGACCTAGCCCCAAACAACATTGATATCGGTATCCAATTCGACTTGGGCCTCAAATTTACTAATACGGCGAATGGCTTCGATGGCAGTACGGTTTTCACCATTTGGGGTAAGCGAGAAAACGGGCAGTACGAGTATGACCGCACTCAATTGAACGCGGTCAGCATCAACGCCGAGCTCAACCTGATCTCCTTATCCGGGGAACTGGAGGTATATGACGGTGATGATGTATTCGGCGATGGTTTTGCCGCCGCTATTTCTATGGACATTAATAATATCGGGGCTGGCTTCGATGTGCGCCTGCAAGTGGGCAGAGCTCCCGGAGGTTTCCGCTACTTCATGACGGACGCCCTGCTAATGCTGCCAGACCCCGGCATTCAACTCGGCTCCACCCCATTTTCTATCTATGGCTTCGGTGGTGGCATGTGGCGCAACATGGAACGAGAGAGCAACATTGGCCAGTTCATCACCTATGACCCAAACAACCTCGCGCCACAGGCTTCGGGTAACGACAATCCTGGCAGCTCGGCCACCTTTACCCCCGCACAGGGTACGACCGGCTTCAGTATGACGATCGTAACCGGCATCAGTGGTAGCCAGCGCGCGGTGAATGCCGACCTAGAATTCACCATGACCATCGCCGATGACTTTAGTGTTGACGAAATCACCCTCGGCGGAGGTGTGTACGTAGTGCAGCCGATGAGTGACCGTGGCAGTGCCTTCATCTCCGGTACGGGAGAACTAAAGCTGGACTTTGAGGACCAAATTTTCACCCTCACAGTAGAGGGAGGTATGGACTTTAGTTTACCCAAGGCTATTGACGTAGATGTCAGTGCTCCGCTGTACGCAGGCTTCGCCACCGGTGGCGGTATTGACTGGTGGTTTTGGCTCGGGCAGTGGTCCGAAGGCGTAGAACCACAAGATGACGAAGCCAGAGTACGGATAAAAACGGGTATCGATTTTGGCTTTGTCTCCCTGGAGAGTACGCAGAACCTATATTTTGTGATGGGTAACGTCTGGCCGGATGGAACGCCGGCGGTCCCAGCCGTGGTAGATGACATATTCGCCGAGGACGGTAAGGCTGTCCCCCTGCAAAACCTCCCGCCGAATGCGACGCAAACGGGCTTTGCCTTCGGGATGGCCCGCTCAATGGACCTCGACTTCGACGTGCGCATCTTCGCCCTAGAGGTCGATTGGCTCTGGGGCTTCGACCTAGCCTTGCGCGACTTGGACGGCATCTGTGATGCGGACAACTTTGGCATCAATGGTTGGTACGCCGACGGTAAGGCCTACGCCCACCTCCACGTAGCGGGGAGCGTTCGCGGTCGCCTATTCGGAAAAACCCGACAATTTAAGTTTGTAGAGCTGAGTGCGGCGGCCAGAATCGATTTCGCTGGCCCTAACCCCATCTGGCTCCGAGGGACGGCAAGACTACACGGCCGTGCACTGGGTAAACTGATCAAATTTGATACTAACGTCAGTTTCGAGTTTGGCGAAAAAGTAGACTGCCGTAATAGTGATGGAAACATCTTTGACGAAATTCCGATCGTAGAAGAGCTAGACCCTGATGATGGTGTTACGGGCCGGAGCATCTTCACCGCTCCTCAGGCCAGCTTTAACTTTCCCAACTACCCCTTCGAGATCGAGGAAGACAACGGCCAGGTCAATTACTATGGTTACAAACAAATCTACTGTAAGGTATCTACCCGGAAAAAGAAAAGTGATCCCTGGCAAGTACTCCACCACAACCTACAAGCCAGCTACGATCAGGAGGGCTACGCGGCTTACTTCGATCCTGGTGCCCTCCCCCCAAAGCACTGGGTTAAAGTAGAGCTGCGGGTACAGGGCATTCGCTACGTAGATGAAAACGGAGGAGAAGACGAGGCCTTCCTACCGATGCAGGATAAAGTCATCGAATTTAAAACTGGCCCGGCCCCGGACCGAATTATGAAGGGTAGTATCAGTAATTCGATTCCTTTCCGGCGGCAGATGTACTTTACCCCCGGAGATCACGGCACCGGTCGTCTTGATTTTGGTACGCCGCAATCGCCGGACTTGTTCCGCAATAAGCCCAACAGTGAGGATAAACTTGACCCAAATGGGAATTTCGAGTACGTTGTACGCTTCACCAGTGTAGCTAGCGGAAATAAGCGCGATGCAGTGGTTACTTCCAAAAATACAAATACCGGCGTCGTATTCACTATGCCTCCCAATGGCTTCGCTCCCGAAACCATCTACAAAGCCGATCTATTACGGCTCTACTACCCGCCCGCTGGCACAAATGAAGGCAACACCGAGGTAAAACTAGTAGACCTTGAAATGTACACCCCGGGTGAGTTGGGATACGCCGCCGTAACACCCGGAAATAATGATGACGACGACGATGACGGCGGGATCGGTACTATCCAAATGACCTTTGCCAACCAAGGGCTTGGTGACGATCCTCCGGGCGGCAACAACGGCTACCAATTCGCAAATAACACCCTGAATAACCAAGCCAATGGCCTTAATCAAGTAGCCCAGTTTGGGATAACTCCAGTCCCCCCCGGCCCCGACCCACCGCCACCTGGTACGGAGTTAGGCTATGCGAATATCGGTGGCGGTGGTGACGGCCCTGGTCTTGACGGTCCGACCATTTTCCAGAACCCCGGAGGAGATAACGAGATCTTGGATAGGGAAAGCCGGGAACTGAAAAGCAAGGGCCGTACCTCGGCAACCGTGGAGAAAAGCCTCTGGCCAAAGAACCAAGGTGCGTGGTACTTCCGCACTTCTAAGTTCACTACCATGAACCAGAAGATTGCGGGCGTACGTAATCCAGTAGGCCAGCAAAACCGGAAATACACTACCGCGATTTTGACCGACGACAATTACGAAGAGGTCAAAGAATCCATCGACGTACCCTACATTATTGTACGCAGCGACGAGCCCTTCGATCGTTACGAAACGAAGTACCGCAAGGACACCTTCAAAATATGGGACGAAGAGCAGCGGCTGGCCCACAAGGATTTTAACCGTAAGTTCTACCCTGCCGTAGAAATTAGTGGCGCCCAGGGCCAGTGGCGGGAGCATACTTTTTACCGTGATGATTACGGTAGCACGGGAGGCCTGTACCAGCGTCCTTTCTCTAGTGACTACGACTGGTGCACGGAAGACTTTAGGGCCGTGGAAGGGGATGAAATCGGTAGTTCGCTCTGGCCGGCGGGTGGCAACCATGCTCCGCTTCATGAGAATGGTCCTTTCCCCTTTGAAGACTATATCCGCTTCGGGGGCTACACCTACAGTGTCTTTAAGGACGATAATCGCTACGGCTCAGTCAAGCCCTTCGGCCGCAATGCCTACCAACGGCGGCTGGCACCGCCGCACGACGGTAGTGGCAACTTCCAGTACGACTACGAAATGCCTACCGTAGAATTCGTGCAGTGGGGCCCGAATGGTGAAGGCCTTGGCGGGAGCGGCGTCACGGATAATCGGCGCGTATTAACCTTGGCGGAAATCAACTCCGTACAACCCATCGACCCTCAAGGAGGTATCGGTGGTTACACCGATAATCAACAGGCCCCTGGCATAGAGTTTGCCCTCCAGGAATACGAGGTTGCCCTGATCGACTTTACCGAGTGGGTCACCTTCCAAGACTACGTCAAATTCCGGCAAGCCCTGGCCGATGGAATTGAAGACTTGCGAGACATCTTCGGCCCGGATGGCTCCGCCTTCCCCGAGCCAGCCCGTGACAATTGTAACATTCCTTGGACCAAGTGTGATCCCGCGGATTTAGGGGAGCGGTACGGCGACCAACTGGATGGCGATCGCTCTGTCTATGACGTGTCTGACCGGCCAATGAGG
>JBCDGT010000350.1:0-4768 GCA_038750915.1 Bacteroidota bacterium | reverse complement strand
GTTTAACTACCTTCGCGCCATGCAAGTAGATATCCTCGCCATTGGCGTGCACCCCGATGACGTAGAACTTAGTGCCTGTGGCACCTTACTCCGCCACGCTGAGTTGGGCTATACCTTTGGTTTACTGGACCTTACGCGGGGTGAGTTAGGAACTCGCGGTAATGCGGAAATCCGTACGCGCGAAGCCAACGCCGCCGCACTCAAAATGGGGGCTAAATTTCGTGAGAACCTGGATATGGCCGACGGTTTTCTGCGCAATACGGAGGAAAACTTGCGCAAGATTATCGCGGTAATTCGTCGTTGCCGGCCGAAGATTGTGCTGGCTAACGCGCTGGACGATCGCCATCCGGACCACGGCAGGGCGGCTAAACTAACTGCTGATGCCTGCTTTTACAGCGGCTTGATGAAAATTGAGACCTTAGGGGAAAACGGCCAACTGCAGGAGCGTTGGCGCCCCCAAAGCGTTTATCACTACATCCAGGATCGCAACCGCAAACCTGATTTCGTCGTGGACATTACGGGCTATCTAAACAAAAAAATGGAGATCCTCCGCTGCTATCGTTCTCAGTTGGATGATCATGAGGCCAACGAGTATAGCCAAGAGGCTAAAACCCCCATTAGCGGCGCCGACTTTATGGCCTTTATGAAGGCGAAGGCGCGTGGTTTTGGCCGAGAAGCGGGTTTTGATTTCGCGGAAGGCTACGAGGCTAGTCGGTATCCGGGCGTAGTGGATTTATTTGATTTGAAGTAACTGACTTCGGTTTTACCGTTCCAATTCCCTCACCAACCCCTCGGACATCTTCCACCATCCTCCCCAGCCGTAGGCCTCCGCGAAGCTGCTGTTGTGCCACAGCAAGCAAAAAGCTCCGCCGTACGGTCGGGTACCCTCCGCTAGCGAAAGAATGGCCTTTTTTGCTGCTTCGGGCCCAAGTTTCAAGTAATTCTTTAGCGTTACGTCCATGGCCGCGAAGGGATGGATGCGTAAGCCGGTAGCTTTTTCTTTTTCGAGGTCGTACCAGTTGAACGGCAAATTGGTGCCGGCACGCCAGCCGATGGCGGCAGCGTAGCCCATGCTATGGTCGTGGCTGATGCCGGATAATTGTAGTTGACGATAAGTATCCGGCAGGCGGAAACGGAGAAAGTGCTGACGAGAATGCAGGGGTGCCCTTCCCAGTATTTGTTGCAGTCGGTTTTTTTCTTGCCGGAACAACTCGGGCTGTTGGCTACTGCGGTAACTCGGGTGAATACCGTGGGTAACTTGATCGGAAAGTGCCGCGATTATTTGTCTTTGAGCAAGGGGAATCGGGTAAGGATTGGGATCTCTAGAATCAGCATTATCGGCGAGGAGCCAGAAGAAATAGGGGCGCGCCCGCGGGTGCAAAGCAAGGATATTGGGGAGGGTGGCGTAAGGGTCTTGTTCTGCCTTGTTGGTGAAGCGTTGCCAGGCGCGTTTTGGGTGGCCAAATAGCAGGTCTTTGCCCCCAGCGGCAATACCTCGCAGGCCACGGTGTTGCCAGGCCCAGAGTAGGTCGATGTCATAACTGGGTTGAAAGTGAAAATCTTGTTGCTTAGGTGGAGGTAAAGCGGGGAAATCTTGGCGCAAGCTTTCGGCAATTTTCAGTGCCCACTCTCGTACTACCGGCCGGTCAAGGTAACCGTACTCAAAGGCTTTGCTTTGGCTAGCGGGGAAGCGACCGTGGGCATCGGGCGTAAAGGCTTCATATTCTTCGTAACGAGAGAGGGCGTAGAAGATGCGAGATAGGTAGTCGGTAGCGTCTTGTGGTTCAACATTTTCCCATAAGGAAGGGGTGGGGGTGCCGCCCGCCAAAAAGGGGTGAGAGTGCCAGGTAGTAGCGGGAAGCTTCGTCTTTGCCCAGCCGTACTTCGCCCGGGCTTGGGCGGGTGTTTTTTCCCAGCGCTCCTGGTCCGTAAAAAGTTGAAACCGCCACCCGAGGTCATTACTCAACTCCTTTAGCACATACCGTAAACGCGGATGCCGATGAGGGCTAAGAACGGCGATGAGCGGAGCTGAAGCCATGGAGCGAAGGTAAGGGTTGATTTGGTAGACGCTAACGCTTTTAGAGCTTATCCTCTGGTAGTAGGACAATAAGTGCGACTTGACTCAAACTTAAAATGTTTTGGTCACTTTTGCTTCGTGGAATGCGGATGGCCTGCTTTGGTCATCCATTCTTTGCACCTGCGCTCCGGCGCCCGGATGATTAAAGAGTTCGATGATTCTGGGCTTTTGAGAAGCTCTACTTTTCGAATGATCACGTAAAGCTAAAAGCCCCACAACGGCGTCTAAAAGCACCAAAGTGCGTCTAAAATCGTAGCGTCTATCCTTGTCGCCTAACCAACAGGAAGTGGGGATATGCACAACAAAGCAGGCTGCTTTTCTGTCTATTTAACAATCTCCTTATCTTCCCCTTATGATTCGTATTCTCTTATTAATGCTGTTTGTTGGTGTGCTGGCTACTTCGGTGACTGCCCAACAACGTATACCCGCAAACCAAAATATTTACGGAATTGGTAGCAAGGGGATCATTTATGACAACGAGCTCACCTTTCACTTGGCGTTGGCAACCCCCCGTAATATTTTTATTGGTATGCGGTCGGGCAAATTGATTACCTACGATAGAATGAAGTTTTGGTCCCTTTCGCTGGGCAGTATTCGGGCCAGCCGGGAACGGCGGGAGAACCCGGATCGGATCAACTTACTCACCAATCGAGTCAGTCGAGCCTACACTTACGGTAAGGAGAATCAGCTGTATGCTTTGCGGGTAGGTTTTGGTACGCGCAAATACCTGAGCGAAAAAGCCCAGCAGCGTGGCGTAGCGGTAGGTTATTCCTACGAAATAGGCCCCAGCCTGGGCATTCTCAAGCCCTACTATTTGGAAATGACTTCCGGCGATGGAGTCCCCATTGATATTCGGCATACCGGAGAAAATACGGCGGAGTTTTTGAGTCAGGACCGCATTTTTGGAGCTTCGGCCTGGACGGTTGGCATTGACGAAATTTCTTTGCGCCCTGGCATCCACGCTAAGGCGGCGGCACACTTCGGTTTTGGAGCCTATGACGAGACTGCAAAAGCCCTAGAAGCTGGTATGATGGCCGACTTTTTTCTTGGCGAAACGAATCTCCTGATCGAAAGTGACCTGACGCCCGGCGTAACTAATAGCCCCCTCTTCCTAAGTCTCTACTTGAAACTACATCTAGGGCGCCGGTGGTGATTTTAGTCTCGTAGTCTGGTAGTTACTGCATACTGTTTTTGCGGCTTTACCGCACTCGTATTTTCGTTGGAAATACGTGTTGGAATTCCATGTTTAAGAAAGAAGAGCATTTTCTTCATCAGACCACCAGACCATCTAGATTTCAATTAGCAAAATCAATCTCTCCAGTCATCTCATTGTAGCGAGCCCGTACGGGGAGGAAGCGGCCGATGTCTTCGACCTGTCGGCGTTGTACGGTATGGTTAGCGGCCCGTAGTACGTCGGAACGAATTTTACCGAAACGGATGGGAAGTTCTTGCGCGCCCTGGCCCATAGCTAGGCAGCTGACGAGCGGGGCCTCCAGGTCTTCACAAAGCCGATAGCAGAAACTATCGAAGGCGATCCGAATGGCCACTTCTCCGTTCTGGTCGACTAAGCGAAGGGGGATATTCCGCCCTGCGGGAACAAGGAGGGTGAGGGGGCGGCGGTGATAAGACAAGAGGGTGTCCAGGCGTGGGTGAATGCGGGGGCACCATTTGCGCAAAATGTCTTGGTCGGCAAACAGTAATTCCGGTCGGTTAAGCTTGCTTGGCGGGCAGGCTCGTAGGAGCCGTTCTACCGCTCGGGGGTGTTTACTGTGGGCGGTCATTTGCCATAGATTTGCCGTGGGCAAGAGAACTAGTCCACCCTCATGCAGGGTGGATAAAGCGCGCGAGCCTAAGGGCGGCAACGGGTGATGCATCTCTGGTAATGGGTTAGTCCTTATGTTCATACTTTCAGGAAAGAAGGTGGCCACCCAATTCGGAGTCAGCCAGGGTTTCAATACAATCGTGAGGTTCAACGAACCACCCTGATAGAGACGAAAAAGCACTTTCCGGCTCGAACTAGGGGTTCAGTGAATTTTTTACTTTTCAGGACTATGGAATCCTCCCTGCGGGATGGCGAGAGACGGCGGACCGACAAATTTTATTTCCCGACGATCTAAAGACCGCATTCAGACTAGGAAACTGTATTTTACCGTTCAGATTGTACCCTAATTAAAATTTTAATAGTGCACTTGCCGAAACAGTTATCCCGACTAGCCCCAGCGCTGCTTTTTATGTTAATTTTTCTTCCGATACACCTTTTTGGCGGTCACATCGTTGGTGGAGAATTTACCTATTCTTGCCGTGGGTTCTTAAATAATGACCCTAATTCGGGCATCAAAGTTTACGATGTTCGCATCAATATGTACCGAGACTGTATCGGGCAAGGTGCGTATTTCGATGGTGTAGAGGCCGGCCAAAGCCAAGGGCCGAACGGCTTTAGTGGTGCCGGACACATTTCCATCTACCGCGGGACGGAACTGCTAGTGCCAACTTTAGGGATCCGGCTAGGCCCGGTTTCAGACGTGCCGCTTAATTTAGGCAATCCTTGTTTGGTGATTACGGAAGATGTGTGCCAGCAAATTGGTATTTATGAGTTTTCCGTGGAACTAGAAGTATCCGATCAGCCCTACACCCTCACTTACCAACGTTGCTGCCGTAACGCAGAGATCACCAATTTGGTCAACCCGGCGG
>JBCDGT010000349.1:0-4770 GCA_038750915.1 Bacteroidota bacterium | reverse complement strand
CCAAGGCGCTCGCCTTCAGGTACCATTAAGGTACTCTTCCCTCCTTGGCACCTCGCCAGCTCCCGGTAAAATAGGCTAACGTCATAGTCATTGAGCAAGTAGCGCTTACGGGAAAAAGCACAGCTGTGCTTACCTTTTTCTTCCGCCAGATCCGTTGTACTTTGTAAGTAAGTTGTTCGATCGGGAGCAATGACTAAATAGGCGGTTATACTACTCTTGGTGGAGGTAATATTGGGGAAAGTCCTGACCGGCACCATCATTCGGTAGACCATTTGCGGTCCGTCTAGGAGTAATTTAACGAAAAGCGTTTCATTAGGTACCGAACGCCGTAAGCCCGAATCAAACATCGTGGATATATGTAAGCCCACCTTAGGTCCGTAAAACGACTTCACCTGATCGGGTAGCAAGGTTTGTTTTTCTTGGTCCACCATGAAAGCAACCTCTTGGCTCAATTTAGCCTTACCCGCTGAAAGGATTTCTGCCCTTAAAGTATCACCATTGGCTAAAACCACCCAGCCAGCATAATTGGACTTTTGTCCACTCAGGCCGAACAGCCAGCCCAAACACAGGAATAGTGTAAGATAGAAAGGACGGGCTTTGGGGTAAGTTGCTAATCGCATTGAGACCATGACGTGCTAAGGATAAAGTAAAGTTGGTAAATTACGTTAATCCTACTTACCGACTCTCACGGGAGTGTCGACCCCCAAGTCGGATAAATAAGCAAGTATATTATTCACTAAATATCCCGGACAGAGCCATCATTCGCTGTGTCTCTTCACCATAGCTGACCTGGAGGTCAGCGCTTCTTCAGGTAACTTATTTTAAGATGACCAATTTCTCCAAATCCCCGTCGATTATCGTATTACCATCTCCCCGCAGGCGGACCTGGTAGAGGTATACCCCACGAGCAAGTTGATCTCCGTAATCGTCCAGTCCGTCCCATTCGATGCAGTCATCCTGGCGGACGGTTCCATCGCTAAAGGGGAAGGCTTTGGTGAGGGTCTTTACCAGCCGGCCGTTAACAGTGTAGATCTGGACGATCGCTTCCACTTCTTGCCCTACCAAGGTATGGTCGAACTGGAAGCAAGTACGATCAGTAAACGGATTGGGGTAATTCAGCACCCGCTCCAGGGCATCTTCTAGGTTGGCGGCTACTAAGAATTCCGTCTTGCCCTGGGCACTATTATTCGCTACGTCCCAGGCGCGAACGGTGACAGTATGCAGGCCTGGTTCCAGATCGAATAAGGGGTAACGCACCTTACCACTGCGAAAATCATCTGCGTCCGCTTCGTAGTAGTCATTTAAGACAATAGTGTTTCGGGTGTCTTCATCCAGTACGGCCTCAAGATCATGACCAATGCTGTTGCCAGTAACGTTAATACCGAGGTCATCGGTAAGGTGTACTAGCAGGATGGGGTCTTTAGTCGTCTGTTCACCCGCGATGAAGCTTTCGTCGTCCATGAATACCTCTACGGTTGGTCCGTCGTCGTCGGCAACTGCATTATCGCTCGTACCACCGATGATGAGGCGGTCGTAGAAGCCGGCAGCATCGGTAAATTGGTTACGGTCTGCGGCGTAGTAACTGATCTTACCAGGTCCGAAAGCATAGTTGATATCGCGTGGGACAACGAATTCAAACTCAAACTTACCGCTAGTAACCGTAGCTCTGCCGCGGAAGACAATGCTCCGCTGTACTTCGATTTCTAAGGCGGGACTCCGGGCATCTTGGGCCAAGGTGGTCAGGTTTTGCGGCTTATCGTAAATCGTAGGAAAGACCTGACCGTTAAAATTCTCCAGCAGGTTGCCGGCTAAGTCCGTCACCTCACCGCTGATCTTCATGCGCTGGAGAGCCCGCACGGTATCCTTGCGTTCTGCACTGATGGGTGTTCCATCGATCATGGTCGTACGGACGCTGTGTTCCGGTAACGCGATGGTCATGGCAGGATCGCCCAGCAGGGTAAACTTGCGGGCATTTTCGGTATCGGAGGTAAGTATGCTTGCTGAAGAAGGCCGACTAATCTGGTTTTTGGCAATACGAATGATATCTCCCAGGGTGCGCCACTCCCCGTCGGGGCGGTCGAGCATGGCCTGAACGGTATTATTCGTCAGTTCGAAGTTATCGGTAGCAAACACCGGGCGGGTGGTCGTTAGTAGGGCAGCAGCACCACCATTGGGTGTTAGGAAGGCTTCCTCTCCGGCGGAGACGAAGGAGGCATCGTCGTAATTGGAGAAGGTACAGGTCGCCGTAATGAATACCGGTGGCTGGATGGGATCGATGGCGTTGGGAGACTTGGTCCAGTTCCTGATTTGGGGGATGGTAAGCACGCGCTCCTGCGCCCAGCCCCTGGGGCCACCGTGGCCAAGGTAAGTTACCGCTAGTGCCCCACGGAAGACGGCCCGATCAAGGCCTTCAGTCACGTCCGGGAAACGATCGCCGGCAGAGAGGCTCTGCTGAGGAAAAAGGTCGAAGTAGAGCTTATCGAAATTAAGGTCCGGCTTACGGGTTTGCACCGCATTGGCCACGCGGTTCACGTCAATGGTGTGTTTACCGCCGTCTTCGTCGTCTCCGACGAAGGCCATCCGGGTCCGCCAGTCGCCTAGCGTACTTGGGTCGGTATCGTAGCGGATGAGCTTACGGACCAGCTGCACGGCTTCATCGCTCGTCTTGACCGGCAAGCGGCCCACGGCAATGTTTAAATCGGGCTCCAGGGGTTGGTTGTTGGAAACATTACCGAAGATGCCGAAGAAATCATCGGCCGGGAAACTACCAACTTCGGTAGGCTCTCCGTCGTGCTGAAAAACGGGCAAGAAGGTGGTCCCTAACTCCAGAATATTGCGGTGGTCAAAACTTCCGTCACCGAAGAGCAACAGGTAGCGCAGCCCAGCATCCCGTTCGTGGAGCATGCGGGCGAAATTCCGGATGGCCGCGGCGTCATCCCGGCCGCTGCTAAATTCATTGTAGACCTGATCGATGGTAACCAGGACCACGTTCAGACCGTTGTGGTTCCGACGATGCTCGGCCAGTTCTTCGGCTTGGGTCAAAAAATTGGGGTGGCTGATGATGATCATCTCCGCAGCATCAAGCGCATGGAGATTTTGCGTCTCTACCCTTTCTCCACCTACTGGCGTCATTAAGCCGGCCCCACTTCGGAAAGCCACGTATTCGAACAGTTCGCCGGCGGCAGCGCTGAAAGCATTACCGTTGACGGATGCGGACCGGATATCGGCTCCGCTAATGCGCCAAACCCGCCCGTCGGTGGGAAAGTCGTTGAAGTTATAGGTCACGCTCGCCTGGTTCCGGCTGCGGGAGTCGCGAAAATCAAACTGTTCTTGTCCGCTGAAGCTCAGGCGGCGGCGGGCGCGCAACTCGATCCAATCCAGATAGGCTTCGCTGTTACTAGCGTTTCCCGGAGCGTAAATGATTTTGCAGTCAACGTTGTCGCTTGTCAGGTTTACCGAACCGTTGATGGTGGCCGGGAAGTAAGCATCGAACTGTTCCTGGCGGCCGAAGCGGACGCGGCCCGCGGTACTGCTCTGGAATTCCGTCCCCCCCACTTCCAGGAAAAAGCGGTTGGTAACGTCCGCTCGCAGTGCCATCCGAGCGCGTATAGTTGCGCTTTCACCGGCAACGGCATCGGGCACTTGGAATAGGTTGGGGTAGGTTTTTTCCGGAGCTCCTTTGAAAAAATCGCCGAACCAACTCTGGCCAGAGCCGTGGGAATTCCCCCCTAGCTCATGAAGCACGTTAAACTTGTCTTCCTCGAAGTGATAAAGGGCATCATAGCTGTCCGTGCTGGCGCCGCCACTAGCGGAAGGAAGTTCCGCTACTCGGCGGCCAGCAGCACCACCTATTCGCAAGAAATAGGTATTGGTAGTGGCGTAGATGTTCTTCTCGTAAAAGAAGCGGTCCTGGGCGTCGTCGTAACGACGGGCATCGGGGCCGTTCGCGTAAAAGAGGATAAAATCACCACCGTCGAAGTTGCCATCACTTTCGCCTTCGATTTGGATGGGTAGCTCCGTAAGGTCATCAGGGGGATTTTCGTTCGTCGTCTCGGGAAGTTTACCGGAGATGGTTTGCCCGAAGAGAGCGATGTTGCGGGGGTCGACGCCGTCGAGGTTGATGCCGACTTCATCGACGAGAAAGTCCCGACTAAGCTTATGTACGCCAGAAGCAGCCACGTCGATACGGAACCAATTTCCCTGGCGCAGTACGGAGTTGGTCGCAAAGGGCATCCGCCGCTGGCCCGGTGCATTCTTCGGCACCAAGCGGATATCTAGGGAAGTGAGGCGCTGTGCGCCGGTCGGCGTCTGAATGATGAGAGGTGCGGCCACCTTGCCTAAATACCCATCTGGTTGCCGGCTGACGCTCACGTCGAAAGTGAAGGCTTCGGGAAATTCGCCCGCGCCAGGAGGTAGGGAGATGGGTTCGAACGTACTGGCAATTACCTCCACGTCGTACGCCCGGCCCGCCTGAGCGGGAAAGCTACGAAGGAACTGCGGCGCCGGACTAAATTTCATAGCACCTGCGGCCGCGCCCGCCGTTTGAAAGCCGAAATCGATTCGGCGCACTCCCTCCCACGCTACCGTACGGGTTTCTTCCGCCCAGGTAAACTGCTCTTGAATCCGCAGCTGTGCTAGTACGGGTAGAGAAAAGACGACGAGTAGACAAGGAAGTAGTTTACGTAGCATAGTTTGGGGGTAATCAGGAGCGAAACTAAAATTAGGGCAAACTCAACAAAATTAGATGCTCAAAAAATGTAGCTTTTCAAT